>JAQVVS010000008.1:0-1489 GCA_028698865.1 Candidatus Altimarinota bacterium
TCATAATAGATATTCCCTCCGCCTGTACTTCCGTGTAGATTACTATTTGGTTTGGTAGACATGTCATCGAAGTTAAGAGTTTGATTTCATTCTACCAAACCCTCTTCGATGTGTCTGAACTTATGCAATGTTTTTGATTTGATGTTGCAATTTAGAGAGCTGTCATTAAAATGAAACCCGTCAACACTTGAAAATAAGGGCGAGTGGTGGAACTGGTAGACACGCTAGCCTTAGGAGCTAGTGGCCTAAAACCGTGAGGGTTCGAGTCCCTCCTCGCCCACCAGGAAGCGGAGAGGTAGGCGTTCCGAAGCGGACGAGCCAAAGGCGAGGGAGCGAAGGACTTTTTTCGAAAAAACTCGCGACGGCCAGGAGCAAGAGTTTTGAGAAAAAAGAGCCGGACCCCGTTGAAGCTCAAGCGAGCTTCGCGAGACTTGAGTGGAAACGAAGGGCTTCACTCAAGAAAAAATGCCCGGAGTCGGCTTTAGACGACGAGGACATTTTTAGCAGAGTGAAGAGGAAATCCCTATTGAGAAAAGCGGACCCAGTTGAAGCTCTAGCGAAAAAAGCAAAAAGCCGGAGAGAAGAAAAATCCTTGAAAATAGCACATACTTGGGGCTGTAGCTCAGCTGGAGCGCCTGCAGCCTAAGAAAAAACACACTGCTCTAGCGAAAAAAGCAAAAAGCCGGAGAGAAGAAAAATCCTTGAAAATAGCACATACTTGGGGCTGTAGCTCAGCTGGAGCGCCTGCGGCCTAAGAAAAAACACGTTGCTCTAGCGAAAAAAGCAAAAAGCCGGAGAGAAGAAAAATCCTTGAAAATAGCACATACTCGGGGCTGTAGCTCAGCTGGCTAGAGCACTTCCATGGCATGGAAGGGGTCGTGGGTTCAACTCCCATCAGCTCCACCAAAAACATGAATACGACATACAAACTAATTCGATCTCGCAGACGCACGACCTGCTTAACGATAACTCCGGAAGCAAAATTGATCGTAAAAGCTCCGCTTCTTACTCCAAAAAGATACATTGAAAAATTCATCATCGAGAAAAAGAATTGGATTGAGAAAAAAATCAAAGAAATAAAATCCAATCCCTCTCCAAACCCAAAGCAATACGAAAACGGCGAAGATTTTTTGTATTTGGGAAAAAACTACAAATTACGAATCGCCCCGACAAAAGCACCAGTCCATCTAAAGGAAGAATTAATAATTTCAACATCAGTCTGGCCAAAACACAAAGAGGCTTTAAAAAAATGGTACAAATCCGAAGCAGAAAAAGTAATAGGGGATAGATGCAAAATTTATTCAAAGATAATGAATTGCCCCCCCAAAAGCATCAGGATTTCACACGCGATGAAAAGATGGGGGTCATGCACTTCGAAAGGAAAATTAAATTTCAGCTGGCGACTAATAATGACTCCGTTGGAAATAATAGATTACGTGGTGGTCCACGAACTTGCGCACCTAGATCACATGAATCATTCGAAAAGATT
>JAQVVS010000008.1:1589-17026 GCA_028698865.1 Candidatus Altimarinota bacterium
GGTCATGCACTTCGAAAGGAAAATTAAATTTCAGCTGGCGACTAATAATGACTCCGTTGGAAATAATAGATTACGTGGTGGTCCACGAACTTGCGCACCTAGATCACATGAATCATTCGAAAAGATTCTGGGAAAAAGTAGCAACCACGATTCCCGATTACAAAAATAGAAACAAGTGGCTAAAACAAAATCATCAAATATTAAATATCTGAAACTTACCGCTAAGATCCGACACTACTTTAAATATTAAGAAAAAGCAATCTTCATACTCATGTCAAGACTCTTCACTCCATTCGTGAGCTCACCCATGGAAATAATATCAACACCGGTTTTTGCATATTCGAGAACATTAGCCTCATTGACCCCTCCGGAAGCCTCAAACAACAAATTTTCATATAAATTTTCCTTTTTCAGCCCATCCAAAGCCTCTTTTATTTTATCTGGCTCGATATTATCAAACATAATCACTCCCATCGTATTAATATTATAAGCGGAAAGATTTGTGCTCAAAAACTTTGCCGCATCCATAGCCTCGTCGAGACCTTCGGTTTCCACCTCAATAAACCTACAATACGGCTTACTCTCACATAAAGTTTTAAGGACTTTATAAAAATCCCTCCCCATCAAATCCAAATGAGTATCTTTTATCAAAACCGCATCTGACAAATTCAATCTATGAGTCCCCCCTCCACCGACAAAAACGGCTTTTTTATCAAGTAATCCCCAAAGAGTTTTTCTAGTCGAAACGATTAAACTCCTATATTCAGCAACCTTATGAACGATTCTTTGAGTTTTTGAAGCCACGCCGCTCATTCTCATAAGTAAATTCAAAACCACTCTTTCCACCGCCAACAAATCATGAAGTTCCGCGGAAATTTCCATCAAAACATCCCCTTTATTTATCAATTCTCCATCCCTTTTTTTGAAGTCAATTGAGAATTTCCCATTCACTCTCGGCCTGAAATTCTCATTCGCATCAACCAAAAAATATTTAACTTCATCCATGCCGGCAAGCACGCCGCTCTCTCTGGCGAAAATCTTGGCCGTAACAACCCTAGGATCTTCAAATATAGAATTGGTCGTTATATCACCATTCGCTCCCAAATCCTTCTCCAATTCCAAAAATGTATATCTAAAAACCCACTGCTTATAAATATTATTATCCAAAGTGAGAAAATTGGAAGCTTTATGAGTAAGTTGTGCCAACGCTTTTCTATCCATATTGATTACTCTTTAAACAATCATAAACATTCTATCAAAAGCCTTCTTAGCTTTCAAAGAAACTTTTTTGTCAACCTTTACAACGGGGTTTTCCTCCTCCAAACATTTCAAAATCGCCGGCAAAGTATTTTTCTTCATGTCAAAACACATATTGCAAAGTCCATGGAATTTTTTATCTGGCAATTCACGATTTAGCCTTTCCACCATTCCACATTCCGTTAAAACAAAAAATTCATTAGCTTTCGAATTTCTGGCACAACCAATCATCCCACTGGTAGAAGACACATGATCAGCCAAATCTAAAACTTCCGGACGACATTCCGGATGAGCCAATATTTTCGCTTTTGGATAAGACTTTTTTACATCCAAAATATATTCTTTCGTTAAACTGTGATGCACCGGACAAAATCCTTGCCACGGAATAATTTTCTTTTCAGGAACTCTTCTCTGAACATAATCGGCCAAATTTTTATCCGGAAGAAAAATCACATCCTTTTCTTTCAAAGATTTCACCACCATAACCGCATTCGAAGAAGTGCAACAAATATCGGATTCCGCTTTTACTTCAGCCGAAGAATTCACATAACAAACAACTTTGGCGTCAGGATATTTTTTCTTGAACAAACGAAGACTTTTCGCATCAACCATGTCAGCCATTGCGCATCCAGCATCGAGATAAGGAATTAGGACTTTCTTTTTCGGATTTAAAATTGCCGCACTCTCAGCCATAAAACTTACTCCGCAAAACAAAATTATTTCAGCGTCGGTTTCAGCTGCCTTCCTGCACAATTCCAAAGAATCTCCGATAAAGTCGGCCACTTCATAAATCTCCGGCCTCTGATAATTGTGAACAAGAATAATAGCTTTCTTTTTCTTTTTTAAAGCATTTATCTCTTCAATCAATTTTTTAAAACGTTTATCCAAAATCATGTTAAAAACGAGTAAGCCATCTAAAACTTTACCAACTTTCAAAAACAATTACATAATACCATGAACAAACCTCAACCAAAGAGTTCGAAGCCTTTCCACGGAAAATTTCATCAAAGAATACAAAATCCCTTTTAACTCACGGATTTTCTTAAGCAAATTGGACATTTCAAAAAAGCTCATTCCTCCGTTAGGACCGAGAAGCCCCATGGCTCTATTTCTCAAATATTTAATTTCTTTACGAATTTCTTTTTCAACTTCTCTCCTCATAATTTTTTCGCTCGGCAAATTATTAAGCAATCGAGCCCTCAAGGTCTCTATCTCTTTTTTTGAAGCACTGGTGTAAGAGCCCCCAAGTCGCCCAGAAGAAGCCACGTCCTTCGAAGTACTCAATACTTCGCTCACCTTGTCATTTGTTTCAGAAGACTCGTCAAGCCCCAAAACTTCAGTTCGTGTTTCTCCAGCAAATCCTTCAGCAACACGAGAAACCTCTTGATCATTAGCATCCTTCTCAAGAACTTTTTGCTTCGGTGAAGCCGAAAATTTTTCATTCAGTCCTTTAGAAAACGTATTTGAAGAAGATTGAGTCATCAACTTAAATTAAACAAATTCACTATTGAATTATATCGAAAATAAGCGCAAAAGTCAATCTCATGAAGCGTAACAAAAAGAACGCTTGGAAAAAAACAGCATTTGATTTGCCAGCAAAAAGCTTAAAATGTAATATACCAGCCGCGTAAATAAAAAACATAAATGGAAAATCAAATAGAAAAAGCCTATGAGGCTAAAAAATACGAGGACAAAATTTATAAAAAATGGGAAGATTCTGGAGTTTTTACGCCAAAAATAGATAAATCAAAAAAGCCATTTGTTATATCGATGCCACCTCCAAACGCGACGGGAGTATTACACTTGGGACACGCGGTGATGTTGGCGATAGAAGATATTTTAATAAGAAAACACAGAATGATGGGGGAGAGCGCATTGTGGGTTCCAGGAACTGATCATGCATCCATAGCCACCCAAAATAAAGTTGAGCAATTATTGGCTCAAAAAAACTTGGATAGACATAAGCTAGGTCGAGAAAAATTCCTTGAAGAAGTGAAAAAATATGTAGCAAATTCCCAAAACATCATCAGAAATCAAATCAGGAAAATGGGATCCAGCTGTGATTGGACTCGAGAAAGATATACTCTGGACGAAGGGCTAACAAACGCGGTCCAGGAGGTTTTTATAAGAATGTACAACGACGGACTGATTTACAGGGGAAACAGAATAGTAAACTGGTGTCCGAGATGCGAATCCACTCTAGCGGACGACGAAGTGGAATATAAAGAATTGAAAGAAAAATTATATTGGATTAAATATGGACCTTTTATTTTGGCAACTTCCAGACCGGAAACAAAACTTGGAGACACAGCCGTGGCTGTTCACCCGAAAGACAAAAGATACAAAAAATGGATCGGTAAAAAAATAATGATTCCGGGAGTCCTTGGTGAATTCGAAGTGACAGTTGTGGCGGATGAAGCAGTAGATCCAAAATTTGGAACAGGAATAATAAAAGTAACTCCCGCTCACAGTTTTGCTGATTTCGAAATCGCACAAAGACACAAGCTTCCAGTGAAATCAGTAATAGATCAAAAAGGAAAAATGATGGAGAATTGTGGAAAATACGCCGGAATGACGACCACGGAATGCAGAAAAGAGATACTGAAAGACATGGAGAAAATGGGGCTGGTGGAGAAAATAGAAGAATACAATCACAACCTCTCAGTCTGTTATCGTTGCGGAACTCCAATAGAGCCGCTCGTTTCAAGACAATGGTTTATAAACGTTGATAAACCGATAATAAAAGAAGGCAATAAGAAAAAAACAATAAAAGAAAAGGCTGTTGAAGTGGTAAAAGAAGGAAAAATTCAAATAGTCCCTACTAAATTCAAAAAGATTTATTCGCATTGGATGGAAAATCTGCACGATTGGTGCATTTCAAGACAAATTTGGTTCGGACATAGAATTCCGGTTTGGTATTGTAAAAAATGTGATAATCAATTGGCCGCAAAAACAAAACCAAAAACAGCTTGTTCAAAATGCAAAAACAACCATTGGACACAAGATCCCGACACTTTGGACACATGGTTTTCATCAGGACTTTGGACATTTTCAACACTGGGTTGGCCTGAAAAAACAAAAGATTTCGAATATTTTCACCCTACCTCAGTAATGGAAACCGGATACGACATCCTGTTTTTCTGGGTTGCTAGAATGATAATAATGACGACATACACACTCGGAGAAATACCTTTCGAAACGGTTTATCTGCACGGACTAATTCGTGATAAATCTGGCAAAAAAATGAGCAAATCCGCCGGAAACGGAATCGACCCTTTGGAAATGATTGAAAAATACGGAACAGACGCGGTGAGGCTAAGCCTCGTAATAGGTTCGACTCCGGGAAATGACATGCGTATCTATGAAGAAAAAATAGCCGGATACAGAAATTTTATTAATAAAATCTGGAACAGCGCGAGATTCGCTTTGATGAACGTGTCCGAAAAAGACAAAAAAATAAAATTCACAAAAAAACATATAAAATCCGTTGCAGACAAATGGATAATTAGGAACTGCAAAAATTGATAAAAGAAGTAGATAAAGATTTCGAAAATTTCAGACTTTCGGACGCCGGCACAAAGATATACGACTTCATATGGAGCAAATACTGCGATTGGTATCTGGAAATATCAAAAGGAGAAAATAAAAATCCGGCTGTCCTGCTTTTTGTTTTGAAAGAATTTTTGAAATTATTGCATCCATTCGTCCCATTCGTTAGTGAAAAAATATGGGAATTTCTGGAAAAAAAAGACATGCTGATAGCCGAAAATTGGCCAACATTTGATAAAGAATTGATTTTCACAAAAGAAGCAAAAGGAATGGAACTCATACATGAATTGATAAATAAAATAAGAAGCCTGAGATCAGAATTTAAAGTCGAGCCATCAAAAAAAATAAACGCTATAATATATGCTGGAGACCAGAAAGTTTTACTCGATTCAAATTTGGAAGTGATAAAAAGAATGGCACTTCTGGGATCTCTTGAAATAAAAAAATCTGGACAAAAAATCCCGGAATCAAAAATCATTTGCATAAAAGAAATAGAAGTATACTTGCCATTGAAAGACATGATAGATACAGAAAAAGAATTAAACAGAGTTTCTAAAGAAATTACTCAAAAAGAAAGATTCATAAAATCCTTGAGATCAAAATTAAATAACCAAGGATTTATAAAAAATGCACCGAAGGAAGTGATTGAAAAAGAAAAAGAAAGACTTTCGGAAGAAGAAAATACCCTCAAAAAACTGAAAGACTTCCAGAAAAGCTTAAAATAAAGACATTTTTGTGATATAATTGAGCAAACAAAAACACAAAAATGGATAATCCCTTCATTCAACAATCAAAAAGAAACATAGAGCTATTGATTTCCTCAAAAAAATATCAAGAAGCTAAGAATTTATGTAACGCGATTCTAAGTAGATATCCAGGGAATCAAGAATTCAATAAAATCGCCGCAGACATAGAAAAAGACGTTGAAAAAACAAATGAAGATATAGTCGATCAAAAAATAGAAGAAATGGACCCGTTATGGGATGCTGAAAAATATCAAGAAATTCTAAGCGGACTAAAATACTTGATGAAATATTCCCCGAATCACAAAAAACTTCAAAAACTCTATTCAAAAGCACAAGACCTATACAAAGCCCAAATCGCAGAGTTAAGAGACTCATTCAGAGAAAGCCAAAATGAAAAACTTAAAAAACTGCTAAAAGAAAATCCAGAAAAATTACTGGAAGAATTGTACGCGTTGGAAAAGAAAAACCCAGGGAATCAAGACGTAATTGAAATAACAAAAAAATTCAGAGAACAATACATTCACCAAAAAATAGAAGAAAAAAAAGAACTGACCTATTCCGATAAATACGAATTGATAGAAGAATTCATAGAAAGTCTCAAGAAAATAGACGGAAAAAACCTGGAAATAGAAAAGCTCGAAAAATTAATAAAACAAAGAAAGGTGGATAACCTCGTAGCACAAAAAAAAGAATATATCTACAAAGGAGAAAATTATATAAACACTTTAATAAGATTAAAAAAATATGCAGATGCAATAAAAGTCGCAAAAGAACTTTTATCCGTCGATAAAGAAGATAAAGAAGCGAAGAAACTCATGAAAAAAGCAAAAAATCTATACTTCGAACAAACAAAAGAAAAAACCATCAGAATGATAACAAGCGATAAAGAAAAACTAGATACAGAATATCAAGCAAATAAAGCAAATTTCGTGAAAATATAAAAAACTATTTCACTCCCTTCAATCTATATCTTCTACGCCCGACTCTTTCAAATAACTCACTGTTTTTTAGAGCCAAAACTATTGTAATCTTCTTTACTTGCCTTTGCTTGAGAACAAGACTGATTATTTCCTCCTGATCTAACTCTGTTTTTTCCTTTAAAATACTCAAAACAACTTCCGCTACAGTTCCTCTCTCGTAACCCCAGTCCTGCAAAGCATAAATCCCTCTTCCTATCAAAACAAATTGATCATGTCTTATCAACTCATTATGAACGGCTTGTAAATTCACAGGCCTTTGATCAAAAGAAAATTCGGAAATCTTTTCCGTAATATAAGTAAAATGCAAAGGACGATTTTCAGATTTAAGTACATACAAAATTTTATCACGCAAAGTTCTTGGATGTATGTGTCTCCATTCAAGAAGGCCAACTAAATCATCATCTAAAATAGTCAATCTTTTATCTATACAAGCAAGAGACTTCGTCCTATTTACATCAAAAGAAAACTCTTTAAGCGCTCCCTCCAAACTCAAGTGAATCCTTGAAAGCTTTTCAACGTCTCCTTTTTTAATCAAGTAATCAACCAAATTATTAGAAACATGTTTCAAAGAATAATCAGAAATATTTTTTTCTTTCACATATGGATGGAAATTAATCGTATTGCCAACACATTCCAACTCATCGCTCAAAGAAAGAGCAAGCTGCAAGCTACCCTTACATATTTCCTTAGATTGATCAGAAATGCTTGAAAGCCTATTGTGCATTTCATCCTCCCTTATCAACCCTCCATGGTCTCTCATTATATCACCTATATAATCATGCAAATGCTTAAGAGCTGAATTAAAAACATTCCTTTTCATCTTGGTCAAAGCATTTTTTTCAATTTGCCTGATCCTTTCCCTTGTAACGGAAAATTCTTGCCCGATTTCCTCAAGAGTGTGTTTTCTTTCATTGCCAAGACTAAATCTTTTCTGTATGACATCTTTTTCTTTTTCAGAAAGAAGCAGTAATAAATTTTCAATCAAATCGTCCAATTCAGCCAACGTTTGAGACGCTAACGAAGAATTATTAACGGGTGCCATAGGGAGTGAGTTATTTTGTTTTTTAAAAACAATCGGAATTATAAAAACATTTTGCTTCCTTGGCAAAAAAAAGGTCTTGTGTATATTGCTAAAATAGTATGTTGTTTAATAACTTTTAATCCCCGAAGCGATAGCCTATGCAGTGAATCGTCTTTATAATCTCAAATTTTATATATTTTTTAAATTTCCTTCGAAGACTACTTACGTGAACATCAACAGTATTTGTTGAACAAAAAATATTGCGATCCCATACGTCTTCCAAAAGTCTCGTCCTCGTAAGGACCCTATTGCTGTTTCTCATAAAATATTCCAATAAAGAATATTCTTTATTCCTCAATGATATTGTCGATCCCTTTATCAAAGCTTTTCTGGAAACCAGATCCAAAGAAATATTTCTGTACAATAACACTCTTTCTTCATCTTCCATAAAAAACCGAAATAAAGAATAAATCATTTTTATACTCTCACTAAAAAAAGTATTGCCAATAAAAATTCACGAACGACTTTGCGAAATCGCTCAAGAAAGCCATCAATCAGCGAAACAAAGTGTTGTTGAAAATAAAACGACAGGGCTGTAAACTTAACAATGTTATATAACCAAAAAAATATGGCCGAAGAACAAAAAAAAGAATACAAAGTTATTTTACCGGAAGGAATGGAAGCTGGAGCATACGCAAACGCCGTTTCAGTCCACTTCAATAACAACGAATGTGTAATAGACATGGCATACACAATCCCAAATTCAAAAGAACCGACTCTGAAAATAGTTTCCAGAATAAATATGACTCATCGAACCGCCGAATCATTCTTGAAAGTTTTATCAAACGCTCTTTTGGACTGGAAAAATAAGCAAGAAACACAAAAGAACTAATTAAAAATGAAAGCGGTAATCCAAAAGCCAGGACAAACTTTCGTATTAATCGCAGAACCTCTTTACAATAAGCTGGTTGAAAAGTTAAAATCACTCGGATTAAAAGTCCAAACGGGAATCTTTAGGGCAATGATGAATGTAAAATTGGAGAACAAAGGCCCAGTAACAATAATTCTCGACAGTAACCAATGAATCAAAATGGAAAATAAATTGGAAAAAGTGGTCGCGTTATGCAAAAGAAGGGGATTTGTATTTCCGGGGTCAGAAATATACGGAGGACTTGCAAACACTTGGGACTACGGGCCATACGGCTCTCAACTGAAGCAAAATGTAAAAAATTACTGGTGGCAAACATTCGTAAATCAAAGAGACGACATGGTCGGGCTTGATTCTTCGATTTTGATGAATCCAAAAATATGGGAAGCCTCAGGGCATATTGGATCATTTACAGATCCATTGATGGATTGTAAAAATTGCAAAGAAAGAATTCGCGGAGATAAATTGATCGAAGAACACCTAGGGATAGATAAAGCAGTTGGCAAAACTCTTAAAGAAATAGGAGAAATAATAAAAGAAAACAAATTAAAATGTCCGAAATGCGGAAAAACCGATTTCACAGAAGCGAGATCTTTTAATCTCATGTTTAAAACTCATCAAGGAGTGATAGAAGAAACAGCCTCTGCCGTATACCTCAGACCTGAAACAGCTCAAGGAATTTTTGTAAATTTCAAAAACGTTATACAAAATTGCAGAGTAAAAGTTCCTTTCGGAATAGGGCAGATAGGAAAAGCTTTTAGAAACGAAATAACTCCGGGAAACTTCACATTCAGAACTAGGGAATTTGAGCAAATGGAAATAGAATATTTTGTTTCTCCACAAAACAAAAAAGAAATTAAAAACATTTTTGACAAGTGGAAAGAGAACTGCAAAAAATGGTACCTGAGCTTAGGAATAAAAGAAGAAAATATTCGATTCAGGGAACATGAAAAAGACGAACTTTCACACTATTCGTCAATGACTTTCGATATCGAATACAACTTTTCTTTTGGATGGGGAGAATTAATGGGAATCGCTTACAGAGGAGATTTTGATTTGCAACAACACCAAAAATTCTCAGGGAAAGACTTGAGCTACACTGATCCAATCACTAACGAGAAATACATTCCTCATGTAATAGAGCCTTCTTTCGGAACAGACAGAGCAGTTTTGGTGATTTTATTGGACGCTTACGAAGAAGACACTATAAACGGAGAAATCAGAACTGTAATGCGCCTAGATCCGAAAATCGCTCCAGTAAAAGCAGCTATTTTCCCACTTATGAAAAAGCCCGAATTGACTGAAGTGGCCAAAGAAATAAAAGACAATCTCCAAAAACAATTCGCTGTAGAATATGACGAATCCGGCGCAATAGGAAAAAGATACAGAAGACAAGACGAAATAGGCACCCCTTACTGCATAACGGTCGACTACGACACTTTAACGGACAAAAAAGTCACACTCAGGGATAGAGACACCACGGAGCAAAAACGAGTAAAAATAAGCGATTTACAAGAAATTATCGCTAAAACCCTCTAAAATTCCGCATTTTAAAAGGAAAACCACGCTTTCAGCCTTGTTATTTGGGCTGTTTTTTGGTAGAATATAAGGATTTAAAAAAATAAATGTTCAAAGGTTTGTTGGAAAAAATCGGAAGTGGAGCCTTTTGGATAGAGTTTATGAAAAACTCCTGGATTTTCTTGAAAGAAAATCCGCTGAAAACTTTGATAATTCTTGTTGGAACATACGCTGGAATCAAAATTTTCTTCTGGGCTTTGAGAAACGGGTATCAAGAATGGCAATCCAGGCATCTCGTATACCTGAAAATCACGCTTCCGCGAGAAGATTCCCAAAAGGACAAAGAAAAAGTTACGGAAAAAGACTTCAGAGAAAAAATATCCGTAATGGCCCAGTTCTTTAGAAATCTTCACGAAACAAGAAAACTAAACCTGTGGAATTCCATAAAAGTATACTTCCTTAAACACAACATATTTTCTTTTGAAATAGTGGCACGCTCAAAAGTTGTGGATTTTTATGTCGTTACTCCAAAGTACTACCAAGGATTGATTGAAAAACAAATAACTTCATACTACCAGGACGCAGACATCCAAATAGAAGAAGGTCCCTACAAGCATTTACCGGAAAATGGAAAACTAAAAGGGTTTTATGCTTACGAAAAAAATCCATATTGGTTCCCAATCAGAACATTCAAAGTAATCGAAAACGATCCTTTAAATAATCTCACAAACATATTTTCGAAACTCGAAAATAACGATATCGCCGTAATTCAAATGGTGGTAAGACCGCGAAACGACAAGTGGACAAAAAAAGCCACGAAATTCGGAGACCAATATTTTAAAGGAAAAGTGACTCAAGGAGTTTCAATGGGATTTAAGATCCCGATTCTTGGCCCGATTTTGAATGTATTTAAAGGCATATTTTTGGGATTCGATAAAATGGAAATCGAAAAATCTCAAGGAGGAGACGGATTTGTCAGAATGCTTCAAGCAAAAGAAGAAACCGCAAAAAGAATAGGTGAAAAAGCTGGGCAATCCGGATTTGATACAGTCGTAAGGCTATTGGCCGTTTCAGAAACGGAATCAAAAGCGGAGCAACTCAGCAACGATATGATAGTAGCGCTAAATATGTTCAAAGACACATATGCAAACTGGTTCCAAGCAAGGAGAATAATTTTCATAGATTCCTTAAACGACAAATTATTTTTATACAATTTTAAAAGAAGACTCGTAAGCACATGGATCCCTCTCATAGGAGAGAAACAATCACTCATGGTGGAAGAAGAACTCGCGAGCTTATATCACTTCCCATGCAGTATATACAACAAAACTCCGGTAATCAGGTGGATGGATTATAAAGTTTTGCCTGCCCCGACAGACACTCCAACTGAGGGAATTTTAATAGGGCACAATGTTTACAGAGGAAAGAAAAGGGAAATTCGCTTCCTCAGAAAGGACAGATCAAGACATCACTACATAATAGGAAAATCCGGATCCGGTAAATCCGCACTTTTATCTTATATGGCGAGACAAGATATCGCTAACGGAGAAGGTCTTGCGGTAATAGATCCGCACGGAGATTTGATCGAGGATATCTTACATTACATCCCGAAAGAAAGAGCGAAAGATGTAATAGTATACGACCCATCAAGCTCGGAACGACCGATGGGATTAAATATTTTGGAATCCTCAACTCAAGCGGAAATGGACATGGTTTCATCTCACGCAACGGAAATATTCATAAAACTTTTTGGAGATGAAATATTCGGACCTCGTATCCAGCACTATTTCAGAAACGCCTGTTTGACACTTGCAGAAGACCAAGAAGAAGGCGCAACACTCATAGATGTACCTCGTATTTTCACAGATGACGCATTCTTGAAATACAAAGTTAAAAAAGTAAAAAATCCGGTAGTGAAATCTTTCTGGCAAAACGAATACGCAAACACCGGTGAAAGAGAGCGTCAAGAAATGATCCCGTATTTCAGTTCAAAATTTGGACCGTTCATCACGAATGCAATAATGAGAAATACTATCGGCCAGACAAAGTCAGCCTTTGACTTTAGAAAAGTGATGGATGAAGGAAAAATACTGTTAGTAAACCTTTCAAAAGGTAAAATAGGGGATTTAAACACGCAGTTATTAGGGTTGGTAATGGTTTCAAAATTGCAAATAGCGGCAATGAGTAGAGCGGATATGGAGGAAAAAGACAGAAAAGATTTCTTTCTATACGTGGATGAGTTCCAAAACTTTGCAACGGACAGCTTTGCCTCGATTCTTTCGGAAGCAAGAAAATACAAATTGAATTTAATAATGGCACACCAATACATAAGTCAGCTAGTAGTAAGCAAATTTGGTAATACTTCCACTCAAATCAGAGATGCTGTTTTTGGTAACGTTGGAACACTTTGTTCATTTAAAGTTGGAGCAGAAGATGCGGAATATTTGATGAAGGAATACGCGCCGGTTTTGAGTGAACAAGACATCATCGGAATATCAAACTACAAAATGTACATGAAGTTAAATATAAACAACACAACTTCAAGACCGTTTTCAGTTAGCACAATTTGGGATGAAACCGGCAAAAATCCAAAAGTGGCGAAAATAGTAAAAGAATATTCAGCGCTAAAGTACGGAAGAAAAAAAGAATTCGTAGAACAAGAAATTTCAACTCGCTTGGGAATAGATTTCGAGTCCGCTCCAATAGACACATCACTCCTTCCCCAACAACCAAATCTTTCAAATCCACCAGGAGGCAATCCCATGGCCGCAATGATGAGCGGATCACAAACGCCACCAGAAACGCAGGCAACACAAGAACCTACGCCGCCACCTGCTTCCGCTGAAGATTCTACGTCATCTACAGCTTCACCAGAAACCCCACAAAAAGAAGAAAATACCGCTACACAATAAAATGGTAGCAGGAGGCAGATTCGAACTGCCGACCTCCGGGTTATGAATCCGGCGCTCTCACCAACTGAGCTATCCTGCCATACTAATTTTCAAGCAGACGCATTTTAAATGAATTGAATCTAAAAGCAAGATTTTTAACTCTAAACAGGTTTAAACATACAGCTGAAATGCCTGATGCCTATTTTAGGTTCGCTACTTTCAATAATATTCAAACCCTTCGCTTTATTTCGATTTTTATACAAAAATTCAAGAGCTTTCACAATAACATCCATATGATCACGCCCATATTTCCTACGAGGAATAGTAAGCCTCATCAAATCCAAAGAAGGCCTCTTGTTTTTCCCTGTCACAGGATCTCTACCAGCCAAACACGAGCCGATTTCCACCGCCCTGATTCCACTTTCTATATACAAATAAGCTGTCAAAACCTGAGCTGGAAATTGATCTTCTGGAATAATTCCTTTATAAAAAGCTCTGCCATCCACAAAAACCGCATGCCCACCAACGGGCTTCACTATCGGAATACCTTTTTCCGACAATTTATCGCCTAAATACCTCACCAAAGAAACTCTGTCATTCAAATATTCATATTCAGTGGATTCATCAAGCCCTTGAGCCAAAGCCTCCATCATCATTCCCGAAATTCCTCCATAAGTCTTATATCCTTCAAAAAGAATATTGGCGTTAGCCATCACTTCATACAAATTTTTATCTCTCACGGCCAGAAATCCACCCATAGGAACAATAGCGTCTTTTTTAGCACTCATAGTCGCCCCGTCCGCATAACTAAACATTTCCTTCACAATTGCTTTTATACTCTTGGATGAATAGCCTTTCTCTCGCTCTTTGATAAAAAAAGCATTTTCCGAAAATCTCGCTGCATCAAAAAACAAAAGCAATCCGTATTTATCACAAACATCTCGAGTTTTTTTAATGTTTGCAATTGAAACGGGCTGACCACCTCCGGAATTACAAGTAATAGTCAACAAAACAAAAGGCACATGATCTTTGACTTTTTGTTTGCCGAATTTATCACTCAAATCCAGTAAGAATTTTTCCAATTTTGAAGTATCGATATTTCCTTTAAACGGATGATTTTTAGCCGCATCACGCCCTTCTTTAATCGTTAAATCCACCGGAGTCGCATGCACAAATTCTATATGCCCAACCGTCGTATCAAATTGCGTATTTCCCGGAATATAAACCTCAGGAACAAACTTCCCTTTACAATCAATCAACTGGCAAACCTGCTCAGCACTAAAATCCCCGCTATG
Organism: Candidatus Altimarinota bacterium; assembly: GCA_028698865.1. GTDB lineage: Bacteria > Patescibacteriota > Gracilibacteria > UBA1369 > LOWO2-01-FULL-3 > CAINDQ01. The sequence continues at coordinate 15,775 of JAQVVS010000008.1, forward strand.
TTTTTTAACCAATCTACGCAAATCATTTAGAACCAAAGGAGCCGTCATTACCGCGTTCTGAGTTTTCTCAGCTCCACGTCCCTGATGGGTGGGAATAACATAAGGAAGGCCTGTAATGGAATTAACAGCATCCTTCAATTTATAAAAACTGCTTGCCCCAGCATAAGATTCATCGCCAAGCATCATCTTTGACAGCTGAATATCTGAAATAACACCTGTTCCGGAATCGGTAAGTAAATCAATCGCCACATCTTTAGAATCCAAACGAAAAACATTATATCCATTCTTTTCAATTTTCCTAAGCCTGTCCTTTTTCGAAGCGGAAGAAGTAGCTCGAACAACAGTCGGAACATACAAGGGAATCCGATAAGCACCATCCCGATCCTCGATCAAAAAATTGGGAATTGACATTGTTGTAAGGTTAAAAAAATCTACTTACAAATATACCCTTCGTAGACAACCATTCGCAATGCAATATGAAAATTTGGTTGCGGGGGGCGGATTCGAACCACCGACCTCCGGGTTATGAGCCCGACGAGCTGCCACTGCTCTACCCCGCGATATTTTTAATGCAAGTTTTTTAGCGCACGCAAGATACTTAAAAAATCTTTCAAAGTCAATCACCAAAGAAAAAATCCAACCAAGTTTTCGGATTTGAATCTCCGGAATGCTTTGCATAATCTCCATCCAACTCATCTTCCACATCTACGTCTTGCGCTAAAAGTTCGGGCGACAAAATAATCACTTCCTCCCCGGGATTTACCAATCCAAGATTTTGTTTCGCAATTTTATCTATATATTCTTGAGAAGTGAAATACAAATAATCATCCGTCCTTTGCCTGTTTTCCTGCTCGATCAAAGCGTTTTCCATTTCATAAGACTCGATATACTTATCGATTTGATAACTGCTATACACGTTCTTTGTCAAAGAATAGAGCAAATAAGCCACTAAAAAAACTTCTATAATTATAATGAATTTCGTGAGACTTGATGTGTTTGATGTTAAACCTGCCATTTTTTCTCCTTATTTTATGCGGAAAAAACTTATCACAGTTTATTTTTAAAATCAATTGAGCTAAAATAAAAGGGTTAAAAAATCGAACATGAAATTACTCGAAGCAAAAAACATTCATTTTGTAGGAATAGGAGGAATAGGAAATTCCGCACTGGCGCAACTCTTGCATTCCAAAAATAAAAAAATCACCGGATCGGACATGTGTTCTTCCGGAATAATTTCAGCACTTCGCAGAAG
>JAQVVS010000085.1 GCA_028698865.1 Candidatus Altimarinota bacterium
GGAGCAAAAAGGCAAATTATTATAGCTCAAAGGTTAGTGCGAAAAATATGTCCGAAATGCAAAAAGGAAGTCAAAGTCACCGCCGAAGAAATAAAAGGTTTGCAAGCGAAATACAATGTCAAAAAAGATTTCATTAAAATTATTGAAGAAATAACAAAAGAGCCTTTCACGGATCAATCCGTATTTACTTTTTACAAAGGTGAAGGATGCGGGTCATGCGTGAATAGCGGATACAAAGGCCGAACTTCCATCTGCGAAGTGATCGAAGTGAGCGATGAAACAAGACAAATTTTATTAAATAACGGGAACGCTTCGGAAATAGACGCACAAGCGCAAAAAGAAGGAATGGTCCCGATGTTTACAGACGGAATTCAAAAAGTGCTTTCCGGAGAGACGACAATCGAAGAAATTTTGAGAGTAATGCGTAACTAAAACAAAAATGCCAAAATTTTCCTATGCGGCAACGGATGTTATAGGTAAAAAAACGGAAGGAGTGGTTGACGCGCCTACAAAAGAAGCCGCTTTACAATCCCTCAGGGCCGAAGACAAAATTGTTCTTTCCATGGATGAAATTTCGCAAACGAAAAAATGGCCTTTTGGTAGACCAAAAATGAGCATGCAAGAAAAAATGATATTCGTGAAAAATCTCTCTACGATGATAGAAGTTGGCATCACTATAACAGAATCTCTTTCTATCATTCGAGATCAAACAAAAAACAAAAGTTTTCAGAAAATGTACGAAGACATCATGGAGATGATAAATTCTGGCCAAACTTTGGCAAAGAGTTTGAAAAATTATGACAACAATTTTTCAGCAATTTTTATAAACATGATCTCGACAGGAGAAGAGTCCGGAAATTTACAAGATGTGCTTCGCTATCTAGATATTCAGCTGGAAAAAGAATACGAAATTAGAAAAAAAATCATTTCCGCATTGGTTTATCCGGCGATAATAGTTTCCATCACTTTGCTTATGGGAATAGGAATAGTGGCTTTTATCATGCCAAAAATCACCAAGATTTTCGATTCTTTCAATATCGATTTGCCGCTACCGACTCAGCTTTTGATAAGTTTTAGTAAATTATTGACGGGAAGTCCGTTTCTATCACTCGGAATTTTCGTTGGAATAGTTGCTCTGTTTATTTTACTTTTGAAATTGAAATTTTTGAAACCGTTTTGGGACTTTGTTTTTATAAAAATGCCGATTTTTGGGAGCATTTTGATAAGCGCAAACGTGGCTCGCTTTACCAGAACTATGAATTCACTTCTGCAGGCCAGCGTGCCGATTACGGATTCTTTGGAAATAACGGCGAACATGTTGGACAACGCACTTTACAAAAAAGCACTGCGAGAAGTGGCGGCAAAAGTCGAGCAAGGAGGAAAATTGGGAGAAAGTTTGGAAGTTCATTACAAACTTTTCCCGCCAATGTGTACAAAAATGTTTAGCCTTGGAGAAAGAACTGGGACACTCGAAAAAACAGCCGGAAAAATAGCAGAACTTTACGAAAAAGAAGTCGATGCAAAAACAAAAAATCTAGCTGTGGCGATTGAGCCTTTGCTACTTGTTCTAATGGCGGGATTGGTCGGAGGAATAGCGATTTCGATTATCATGCCGATTTATCAATTGCCTAATTTATTGAAAAAATAATGGAAAACATCCGCAAACAAAAAGGATTTTCTCTGATAGAAGTGCTTGCTGTGATGGCTATAGGAGCAGTGTTGATCGGGTTGGCGACTACATATTATAGCAATTCGCAAGTGAGGACGGACATTCATTCGCAAGCTTCAAATTTGGTGCACTATTTGAGACTTTCGCAGAGTGCGGCCATTTCCGGACAAGACAATGCAAATCATGGAATTCACTTTGATGAGAATGGATACACTGTTTTTGTCGGGACGGAATATGATGAAGAGGAGACTTCGAATGTAGTAAAAAATTTGGACGGAACACTTTTTTTCAGTGAAATAAATTTAAACGGAGGAGGTTATGATGTGATTTTTGAAAAGGGAACGGGCGAAACTGAAAATCACGGAACGATAACTATTTCTTCATCGGCAATTACAAAAGAAATTAGCATCACTATAAATTCCATAGGAACGATTAATTACTAAAAATGTTTAAAATAAAATCAAAAAAAGGATTCTCACTGGTTGAAATACTTCTCGCGATAACGATTTTTTCGATTTTTACAGTCGGAATCACATATCTTTCTTTAGACACGCTTCACAGGGACGCGAAAGTGGTCTTGAGCAACGAAGCTTTGCTTTATGCGCAGGAAGGAATGGAAGCCACGAGAAACATTCGCGACAAAAATTATTTATGGCTCACAAACGGAGATAAAGGGTTGGAACTAATCGATGGATCTTGGGAATTTGGATTGGCTCCGGAAGATATAGATGGATTTTACGGCAGGACGATAACGATATCGGATGTATATAGAGATGAATTTGGCGGAATAAAAGAGGAAGGAACGATATTTGATCCAGATACGAAAAGAGTGGATGTGAGTGTTGCTTGGATGCAAAACGGCATTATTCCGAAAGAGGTGAATTTGACGGAATATATGTCAAATTGGCGAGGAGATGACTGGATTGAGACAGCTTGTTCGGAATTTAATTTGGGAACTTTTGACAGCTCCGAAACTTTTGAATTGGAAGAAGGATCTGCGGACGACTGCGGGGTGAAACTTGCGGAAATAGAATTGGCGAGCGAATTTCAAACTTCGGCCGATGTTGGAAAACATGGAACGGATGTAATAGTAGATGGGAATTATGCTTACATGACTGTGAGCGACAACAGCACGGGACTGCAAATAGTAAACATTTCAAACAAATCCGCCCCCTCTATCACGAGCACTTTAAATGTAGGCGGAAAAGGTCGATATATAAACAAAATCGGAGATGTGGTTTATGTAGGGGTGGGAAAAAACACAGCCGGAATGGCGGCGGTCAGAGTTTCAAATCCGGCGAGTCCATCGCTTGCTTCTACAATAGGATCTTCCGCTTACAGGAACAGAGCTGATAAAACAGGAGATTATTTATATATTCCGTTTGAAAAAAATAGCGGAAGCTTATGGATTTATAGAGTAATTATAAGTGGCGGATCTTCTACTGTGCAAAGCGTCAGAAATATAAATTTTGGAGACGCGATAAGGTATATTTTGATAAACGGTTCATACGCTTATTTGGGACTTTACGATGACTATACCGGTTTCAAAATTTTGAGTCTTGCCGACCCGACAAATCCTCAAACAGTCGGTTCTTTGCAAGTGGGGGAAGAAGTAAACGCGATTGGGATAGATGGAAATATAGCTTATCTGGGAACTGAAAATTCAACCAATTCTCTGAGAATAGTAAATATTTCAAATCCTGCTTCTCCAGTGCAGATTAGCGCTCTTGATGTGGGCGGAGAAATAAAAGACTTGGTAATCTCGGGAAATTATTTATACGCGGCGGTGGATAGGCCTCACAACGGACTTGCCACTGTAAACATTTCAAATCCATATATTCCAGTATTGGCATATACGCTTGATGTTCAAGGAAAAGGCTCCGGAATAGACGCTGATGGAGGATATATTTACGTGACAACGACAACCGCAAACAAAGGCCTTATTATTTTGGGAGAAACAGTAAGCGGCTCTTCTACGAACGGAACATTCTTCTCACAAATTTTTGATACAGGAAGTTCCGATACAATTTACAATTTTATCGAATGGGACGCGGAGGAACCGAACGGAACTTCTATTAAATTTCAGGTCAGAACGTCCGATTCCGAAGAAAATATCGAGTCCGGCACATGGGTAGGTCCGGATGGAACAAATTCAACTTATTACGAAAATTCGCGAACAGTTATCAACTTGTCAGACGACAGAAGCGGAGAAAGATTTTTTCAATACAAAGTATTTCTCGAATCCGATGGGACATCCACTCCGGTCTTGAACAGTATCAGAATAAACTACACGCCATAATGAAAAAAATAGCGGAAAAAAAAGGATTCACACTAATGGAAATCATGCTGTACATGATGATAGCTACAGGAATTCTTTTCGCGATAATCAGTTTTTCGATGCAAATAATGAAGATAAGTCAAAAATCCACAAACATACAGGAGATTCAAACAAATATGGATTATATCGTAAACAAATTGAGCAGCGTGATAAAATCCGCAAACGCAATAAACGCTTTAAACAGCACTTTTGGGCTGGACGAAGGATCGATTGGATTGAATGTATCAAATGTGGGAAAATCTCCGACGGTTTTT
>JAQVVS010000009.1 GCA_028698865.1 Candidatus Altimarinota bacterium
CCCTCCTCCAAACGGCTTATCGTTCGTTTTTTTATGTTTATCTTTTGAAAAATTACGGATGTCGTGAATTTTTATCTTTATGATTTTTTTTGCGATTGCTCTTTTTATTATGCTCTCGCCCAAATATGAATCGAATGATTTTGGAAAAATTGTGAGAATGTCGAAACGCATGTATTAATTTTTAAACAATTTTTTGGTAAGATTTAAAGTAGGATAAACTAGGAATGCACTACAAGCCAGCATAAACAAGATGCCCCATTCCGTAATTGAAAGGGGAGTGGTTTTGAACACTTTTTGCATGAATGGAGTGTATATTACAATGATTTGCATAATCAATGATATCAATCCGGCTCCTATTAATTTTTTATTTGAAATCATTGCTTTAAAAGATGGAGCCTTGTTTCCGATACAGACGAAAGCGAAAACAAGTTCGAAAAGAACTATTCCCGTAAACACCATTGTTCTGGCGTGTGAAGGTATATCCATTTGCGTTAAGTCGACATTGTTTGCTAGGTCGATTTCCATTCCGTAAAAATATACTGTTAAATTTCCAATTACTTTAAGAATAACGGCGACTAAAATGAAGTATAAAAATTTGCGAAAAATATTTTCTCTTTTTGGACGTGGTTTGTCTTCCATGATATTTGGTCTGGCTTCGGTTGTCCCCAAAGCAAGAGCGGGGAGGGCGTCGGTTGCGATATTTATCCAAAGGATTTGCAGAGGCAAAAGAGGTAGTGGGAATTTCATTAAAGCAATAAGTCCAACCGTAACAATATCTACAAAATTTACGGAAAGCATGTACTTTAAGAAGGAAAGAATGTTCTCGTAAATACGCCGCCCTTCATTAATCGTGTTTACGATTGTGCTGAAATTGTCGTCTTTCAACACCATGTCCGCGACTTCCTTTGTGGCTTCCGTTCCTTTGATCCCCATGGCTATACCGACATCGGCATGTTTTAATGCCGGAGCATCGTTTACGCCGTCTCCCGTTACCGCGACTACTTCATTTTGTTTTTTCAGCAAGTCAACGAGGCGATATTTATGCTGAGGTTTTGTTCTGGCAAAAATGGAAACTTCTTTCAATACTTTTATAAGTTGGCGATCGGTCATTTTGTCGATTTCTTCTCCAGTTATTATACGGTGGCTTTCCAGTCCGATTTTTTCTCCGATAGCTTTAGCGGTGAGGGGATTGTCTCCTGTAATTATTTTTACTTTTATTCCCGCTTTATGGGCTATTTCAATGGATAATTTAACTGTTTTTCGCGGAGGGTCTATCATTGCCGCCATTCCGACGAAAATCATATCTTCTTCTGTGAAATTTTTATCATACTTTTTGTATGCTATGGCGAGAACTCTCATGGCTTCCGAGGAATACTGGTCGTTGATTTTATTTAGGCGAGTTTTTTCCGATGACGTTAAAGGTTTAATTTTTCCGTTGATTGCAATGTATTTGCATTTTTTTATTATTTCTTCGAAAGCTCCTTTTGCAAAAATTTCTTTTGATTTGCCTACTTGATGCAGAGTGCTCATCATTTTTCTTTCGGAAGTGAAAGTGTTTTCATCTATTTTTTTGTATTCTTCGTCATGACTAGCCTTTTTGGCTACGATTTTCAAAGCTATTTCTGTGGGATCTCCGAGAATTGTTTTTCCAATGAAGGCGTTATTACAATTATTACAAATTTCCAATAACTTTTTTTCTTCTAGAGAATCTATTTTTACTTTCTCTTCCCAGTCATATCCGATGCCGTCAATTTCTTTTTCGGCAAAATTGGTATTTATTTTTTTTACAGTCATCTCGTTTAAAGTGAGAGTTCCTGTTTTATCCGAACAAATCACGGTCGTAGCTCCCAGCGTCTCTACGGCTGTCATTTTGCGGACAATTGCTTTTTTGCTAGCTAAAATCTGAACTCCTATGGCTAGTGTTAATGTGACTATGATTGGTAATCCTTCTGGAATAGCTGAAACTCCAAGCGCAACGGAAGTCATAAACATGTCTAGCATCGGAATTTTTTCGAGACTGCCGATTATAAAAAGAATTGTGACCAGTAAAATGGTAATAATCCCGAGTTTTTTGCCTAAATGATCTATTTGAACATTGAGAGGGGAGCGATCTTTTTCTTGGCTGGAAACAAGGTTTACGATTTTTCCGAATTCCGTATTCATTCCGGTCGAAACGACTTTAGCTTTTGCTTTTCCAGTCACAACAATTGTTCCTTTCATCAATTTATTTTCCGTTTCCGAATCTGCTTTTTTGCCTACAGGCACACTTTCTCCAGTGAGAATCGCTTCGTCAACTTTGAGAGAGTAAGCTTCCAAAATAATCATATCCGCCGGAATTTTGTCTCCTTCATATAAAAGGATGATGTCATCAGGAACGAGGTTTTGTATGGGAATTTCTTTTTGCTGGCCGTCTCTAATGACGATTGTTTTTTGAACAATCATTTTTTTGAGTGCTTGAACTGCGTTTTCGGCTTTATACTCCTGAATAAATCCGATGATTGCGTTTATAATTAAAATAACAAATATGGCGATGCCGTCTACTAACTCTCCGAGAGATATCGAAATTATTGCAGCAATTGCCAAAATCGCCACTATAAACGAGGCGAATTGATCGACTATCATTCTGAGTATCGGGTGTCCTTTTTTTGCGATTATTTCGTTTGGTCCGAATTGAAGGAGTCTTTTTTGAACTTCGGATGCAGATAAGCCATTTTTTAAATAAGAAGTTTGCGAATTTACCATTTTTATTTGGAATGAGGAAATATACACGGGGATTTTACCAGAGAGAGCGGGGACTCGCAAATTAGTAAAAGTCTCAATGGGTACGAAAACCTTGCGAAGCTCGAACAGACTGCGCTTCGGAACGCCTACCTCTCCACTCCCTCAATGGGGTTCGCTCAACTTTCTACTAAATTTGGTTCGCTGTTCTCTCCCAAATTTATTGAAAGTTGCCCTGCGGCTACGGCAAAATCTCGCAGAAGCTCGCATTGCCTATGCCTTCGGGACGCTACCTCTCCACTACCTTTTAGAGAACTGTGGTGCACGTCTAGCACTTTTCAAACCTGGTTTCTTTCTTTCTTTTGTTCTAGGATCGCGAGTGAGTAGGCCAGCGGTTTTGATTGTATGTTTATTTAGAGGATCGGCTTCAATCAAGGCTTTTGCGATGCCGTGTCTAGCGGCCTCTGCTTGAGCATGAATACCTCCTCCGAGGACTTTTATAGTGATGTCATATTTGGAATCGGATCCGGTTAATTTTAATGGAGATTTTATAATTCCAACTAAAGTTTTTATATAGAAATATTCGCTTACGGATTTGTTATTTACTGTTATGGCTCCTGCTCCTTTAAACAATCTTACGGTTGCGATTGCGCTTTTTCTCTTTCCTGTCGCGTAAAAATATTTACCGCCTGGAGTGGCGATTTTAGATTCCTTCTTTTCTTGAGTTTTATCTACGGTTTTTTTAGGTCTTGGCATTTAAATTTTCAATTAAATTTCTAATTTTGTTGGTGTTTGAGCGGAGTGAGGATGTTCTTCTCCTGCGAACAAATGTAGTTTTTTCATCATAACAGGTCTCAATTTGTTTTTTGGGAGCATCCCACTTATAGCTAGTTCTATAACTTTCGTAGGCTTTTTCGCTAGTAAATCTCCTGCTGAAATTTCTGTTAGAGCTCCTGGAAATCCAGAATGTTTGTAATACATTTTCCCTTCTAGTTTATTTCCTGTGAGCTTTACTTTGTCGCAGTTTACTACTATTACAAAACCTCCGCAATCAATGTGAGGAGCAAATTTTGGATTATTTTTTCCTCTCAAAGCATTGGCAACTTTGGTCGCCAATTTCCCTAGGACTTTGTCTTTGGCGTCCACTATGTACCATTTTTTTTCTATTTCTCCAGCTTTTGGTGTAAATGTTTTCATAAAATATTATACTAATTCAATTTGTACTACTGGTGCGTTATCGCCGCTTCTGTATCCCAGCTTTGTTATTCTGGTAAATCCGGAATCGCGATCTTTATATTTATCCAACAAAACTTCAAATATTTTTTTAGAACTGTTTTTGTGTTGGAGCAATTTTTCTATTTCACGAATCGCTTCTCTTTTGCTTTCGGTTTTTTTTGCGATTGTTATAAGTTTCTCAACAAAAGGTTGAACCGCCTTTGCTTTTGCCGCGGTTGTCTTTATTTTGTCATATATGATTACTGACATCGCTAAGTTACGGACTAGAGCCGTGTTGTAGTCTATGCCGAGTTTAATCTTTGTTTTCTTTACTCTGTGTCTCATTTTAGTAAATTTATAAGGCGCTTATATTAGCGATAAAATTATTCTTCTGCAAGAGAAAGTCCTTTTTTATTTAGGGCGGCTTTTACTTCATTTAAAGCCTTTTTCCCAAATCCTCTCAGATTTGAGAGTTTACTTTCGGTGCATTTTGATAATTGTTCTATTGATCCGATTCCTCCGTTTATAAGTGCGTTTAGGGTTCTTGGAGAGAATCCTAAAATTTCGATCGGAGTGTATGATTCTTGTACTGGCTTGCTCAATTCATCGGCTTTTTCTTTTTCTAGAATTGATTTTACATCTGACATATATTGTTCTTCTACCATAACATTCTCGGCATTGAATAAATTGAAGTATGATTGAAGTAGATTTGAGGAGAATTTTAATGCGTCTTCTGCTGAAATTGCTCCATTTGTCTTTACTTCTAAAATCAACTTATCAAGATTTGTCATTTGTCCTACACGAGTAGCATCTACGTCGTACCTTACTTTTTTTACTGGAGAGTAAATTGCATCTAAAACGATCATTTGAGTATCGGTTTCTTCTTTTTGCTTTTGAGCAGAAGGTACATATCCGACTCCTTTTTCCACTCTCATTTCCATTTTTAATTTCGTTCCTTTTTCTAAAGTTGCAATATGTAAATCTTTGTTCAAAATCTCTACATCCGCGGGACAAGTAATGTCTTTTGCGTAAATTTCCCCACCTTTTGCGGACGCTATGTCTAGAGTGATAATAGTAGGTCCAGATGATTTTTTTCTTAGATTTAGAAGTTTTAAATTTAATGTTATATCTAGAACGCTTTCTTTTACCCCTTTTATTGTGGAATATTCATGGCTAATTCCAGGAATTTTTACTCCTGTTATGCATGCTCCTGGAAGAGAAGATAAAAGTACTCTTCGAAGTGAGTTTCCAAGCGTAACACCATATCCCGTAGGAAGCGGACTCATTGTAAAAATGACATGATTGTCATCAAAACGGTCCGTTTTGATTTTTGGAATTCCAATTTCTTCTTGGATTTGATGCATATTATAAGTTTGTTTAAGGGGTGTTCTTTATATTTAAAATTTTTATTTTGAATATAACTCAACGATCATTTGAGCGTCGATATTTTGTTGCAAATCTTTTTTGTCCGGAAGATTTACTATTTCAAATGATGGAGCTTTTAAGTCCACTTTTATCCAGTTTGGAGATGAATCTTTTTTCTTTGAAAGTTCTGTGAACAAAACTGATTGTTTAGCTCTAGGTGTCGGCTCAATTACTGCTCCGACTTTTAGGCTATAAGATGGTGTTTTTACTCTTTTGCCATTCACTTTCAAAAGTCCGTGAGTGACAATTTCTCTTGCTTGCTTTCTTGAAGAGGCAAATCCCGCTCTATATACCGCGTTATCCATTCGCAATTCCAAAATTCCCAAGAATATTTCACCTGTTACACCTGTCTTTGTAGATGCTGTATTGTAATAATTTCGGAATTGTTTTTCTCCAATCCCAAAAATTCTTTTAGCTTTTTGTTTTTCACGCAATTGCTTTGAATATTCGGATTTTTGTCCGAAAGATCCTTTGCTTCCGTGCATTCCCGGAGCATAGTTTTTCCTAACTAAAGCGCATTTTGGAGATTCGCAACGAGCACCTTTTAAGAAAAGTTTTTCTCCTTCGCGTCTACATTGTTTACAAGCTGGTCCTATAATACGTCCCATATTTTAATTTAGATTATACTCTACGTGCTTTTTTCTTACGACAACCGTTGTGTGGAATCGGAGTCATGTCATTAATTGAAATAATATCCAATCCGCTGGCTACCAATCCTCTTATAGATTGTTCTCTGCCGGATCCGACTCCTTTTACAAATACATGAACTTTTTGAAGGCCGAAAACCTTTGCTTTTTCAACTGCTTTCTCGGCTGCGGTTTGAGCGGCGAAAGGAGTTGATTTTCTTGTTCCTTTAAATCCAGACGATCCGGCCGTAGCCCAAGAAATAGTGTCTCCGTTCGGTTCTGTCAAAGTTATTATGGTATTGTTGTATGAAGCGTTGATATAAGCATTTCCAGTCGGAACACTTCTTCTTTTGGATTTAGCTTTTTTAACAACTTTTTCCTTTGAGGCTTCTTTTTTCGGAGCCTTTTTCTCATTTTTAGTATTTTTCTCAGCCATTATTTAGATTATTACTTTGTAACTGTTTTCTTGTTTGCAACTGTTTTCTTTCTTCCTTTTCTTGTGCGGCAATTTTTTCTCGTGCGTTGTCCTCTCACCGGAAGACCTCTTTTATGCCTGAATCCTCTATATGATCCTATTTCTTGCAATCTTTTTATATCCAATTGAACTTTTCTGCGAAGATCTCCTTCTATAGCCAATTTTCCTATTATTTCACGTAAAATCGTCTGGTCTTTTTCAGTAAGATCTTTTATTTTTGTATTTTTGTCTATTCCTGCTTCTTCAAGAATTTTGGCGCTCAATTGGCGACCTATTCCATGTACGGCCGTTAGGCCAATTTCCACTCTTTTTTCACTCGGTAGATTTATCCCAGCAATACGGACAATCATATTTTACATCTGATTAAATTCTAAGAAGTCAGTATTCTGGGGGGAGAATACCGACTACCCAAAATTTAATCACCCCTGTCTTTGTTTATGCTTTTTCGTTTTACAAATAACGTGAACAGTTCCCTTTCGGCGGACTATTTGGCACTTTTGACAGATTTTTTTAACTGATGATCTAACTTTCATTTTTACTGTGTCTATAGGTTATTCTACCTTTTGATAGGTCGTACATGCTAAGTTGGATAGTCACTTTATCGCCGGGGAGAATCTTTATATAATTCATTCTCATTTTTCCCGCAAGATGAGCGTTTATCACTCTGCCGTCCTCCAGTTCAACTTTGAATTCAGTGTTTGGCAGAGACTCCAGAACCACTCCCTTGATTTCTATTGTTTCTTCTTTTGGCATTAAGATGCCTTTTTTTAAGTGATTTAAGTCCAAAAAAGCGGTTGGATTTTACATGACCTAAAAATCTTATGCAAGTGAATTTATAAAAGAACTTGACGAGTCTATAAAATTGTTAGAATTTCGCATCCGTTTTCGGTTACGGCTATGGTGTTTTCGGCCTGTACTGAGCAAGAATTGTCTTTTGTGGAGATGGTCCATCTGTCTGGCAAGGTTCTCATGAATTCGGTTTTCGCAGAAAAAATCGGTTCTATAGCCAAAGTCATTCCCGTTTGTATTTTTGATCCGAGATTTCCATCAAAGTAATTTAGAATGGTGGGGGATTCGTGCAAAAATCTCCCAACGCCATGCCCGGTCAAATCTTTTATTATGTGAAATCCTGCTTTTTCGACTACTTCTTGGATTTTTTTGCTGATTTCTCCTACTCTCATTCCTGGTTTTATTATGTCCGTGGCTTCTGCCAGCGCTCTGTAGGCTGTTTTTATAAGGAGTTCCTTTTCAGCAGATTTTGTTTCACCTACAATAATGGATCTTGCTGCGTCCGTTATCATTCCGCCAAAAGTCACTCCGCAATCTATTGTAAATAAATCTCCATCTTTGAGTAGTCGGTCTTTTTTTGGAATTCCATGGACTATTTCTTCGTTTATGCAGGTGCAAAGAGTTCCGGGGAATCCGCGGTAGCCTTTGAAAGATGGAATTCCTCCACGATCTCTAATAAATTTTTCCGCAAATTCATCCAATTCCAAAGTTGAAATTCCTGGTTTTGCCAATTTACAAGTTTCTTCTAAAACTTCCGCAAGGATTTTTCCTCCTTGGCGCATGAGTTCTACTTCCTCTGGTGTTTTGATAATTATTGGCATTGATGTGTAACTATTCTGTGTAACCCATTATTGGATCGAGTTTTTCGAAAGCTAAATCTCTTACTTCTTCGATTGGAGGTTCTCCGTCTATTTTCACTAAGTTTTTCCCAAAAAGTTCTATTGCCGGGACGGTTTCAGTTTCGTAAGTGTTTAATCTGGTTTCGATGGCGCTTGTGTTGTCGTCTGCGCGGACTATCAATGTTCCTCCGCAGTCTTCTTTTGCGCAATTTGGCTCTTTGTATGCTTCCGGATAAACTTCTTTACAAGTATCGCATACTCTTCTGGTGGTTAATCTTGTTAGAGCTGTTTCTTTTTTAATGTCTACCAAAACCGCTGTAAATTGGCGATTTAGGCTTTCCAAAAGATCTTTTAATAATTTTGCTTGTTCCACTTTTCTCGGAATTCCATCAAATAAAACATTCGCGCCTTCTACCAGTCCTCTGATAAAATTTTCCACAATTTCCATAACAACGTCATCTCCTACTAATTTTCCTGATTCAATAATCTCTTTTACCTTTTGTCCTAGTTCCGAAGATTCTTGAGCCAGCCTGCGCAGTTCTCCGCCCATTTCAAAGGTTTGAAGATTATATTTTTCTGCGATAGCTTTCCCAACTGTTCCTTTTCCAGCGCCTTGCATTCCGAAAAGAATCAGATCCATTTGTGAATCAGTTTGGTTTTCTGAAGGGTTGTTCATATATTGTTTATTAAAAAAATATTAGCAAAAGGATTTTAAAGATGATAGGGGATTATTGCAAGTCTGAACATTTCCTGGCGGGTCCTGCCAGTCAGGATTACAGATTTTGCTTAAGAACTCGCTTGAGTTTTCTTTCAGAAAACACGCGCTTTTCGTTCTACGCAAAACTGCAACCACTGCCTGTCACCCGCTAATCAAAATTCTTACTAGTAGAATTTGTTGTAGTCGTGCATTACCAACTGTGCGTTGACTTGGCGGATTAGTTCTAAAACAACTCCGACGATAATGATGATTCCCGCTCCTGAAATAAGTAATGGAACAGAGCCTAGAGCTGTTGAAGAGAATACGAATTGCAAAATGATCGGCATGATAGCTATGAATCCCAAGAAAAATGCTCCGAACAAAGTTAGTTTATTTGAAACTCCGGCAAGATAATCTGAAGTTTGAGTGCCAGGTCTGATTCCAGGAATATAACCTCCTCTTTTTTGAATGTTTTCTGCAACTTGAACAGGATTGAATGTGATTGATACATAAAAGAATGTAAAGCCGACAACAAACAAGAAATAGGCTATCATATAGGCTGTTGAGCCTGGTTGGAAGGTAGTTATTAACATGTTCCCGAAATCTCTTACCCATTCGGATCTTGCGTTCACAAAGAATTGTCCTATGATGCTGGGGAAGCTGATTAAAGCGACGGCAAAGATTATTGGGATCATTCCCGCGTGATTTATTTTTATCGGAAGAAACGCTTGTTGGGTTTTTGATTTTACTCCGCTTCCAGCATAAGTTAATGGTATTTTTCTTTGAGCTTCTGTTACTAAAATCACTATTGTGATGAGGCCGATGGTCAGAAGGAGTGTAACTGCGAATGGAATTAATTTTTCTTGATCTTCTTGAGCTAAGAAAAGGCCTTGTCCCACCATACTTGGAATTCCAGAAATGATGCTTGCAAAGATTAATAATGAAATTCCGTTTCCGATTCCTTTTTCGGAAATTTGCTCTCCAAGCCATACCAAAAGGAGCGTTCCTGCTGAGATTGTAAGCATTATCGGTAATACGATTGAGAGATTTGTTATTTCTGAGATTATTGCGGTTTGAGATTGAGAGTTAAGAAGGATGATCATTCCGTATGATTGTAAAAATGCTAACGGAAGAGTGAGCCATCTGGTGTAAGCATTTATTTTTTTTCGGCCGAGTTCGCCTTCTTTTGAAATGGATTCGAGCTTTGGGACAACGACGGTGAGCAATTGCATTATGATGGAGGCGTTGATATATGGAGAAATTCCCATCAATACTATGGAAAAGTTTTCGGTCGATCCTCCTGTAAGCATGCTGAACATTTGCAATAATTCGTTTCTGGAAGACAAAGCTTTCAACCCTGAAATGTCAACTCCTGGGACGGGGATATGCGCTATCATCCTGTATAAAATGAGAATTCCTATGCTGAATAAGATTTTATTTCTTAAATCTTTGGAATTGAAAATCTGAGAGAGGTATTTGAACATGAGGGTAGGTTGATTACTTTGATTCTTCTTTTTTCGTTTCTTTCTTTACGCTTAGCAAAGTGATTTTTCCTTTTTTATCTTCCACTTTTTTTATGGCGTTCGCTGATGCTTTGTGAACAATTATTTCCAATGTTTTTTCTAAATCGCCGTCTGATAAAAGTTTAACCGGAAGGCCTTTTTTTGCAACAAGTTTTTTTGAATACAAAGCTTCCAGATCAACTTTTGAATTGTTTTCAAAAACATTTAATTGGCCTACGTTTACCACAAGGAAAGTTTCTTTGTTCGGAGTTTTAAATCCTTTCAATTTTGGCATTTTTCTGGATAGGGGCGTTTGGCCTCCTTCAAATCCCGGTCTGCGCTTCCCGCCGGATCTTGCTGTTTGTCCTTTACATCCTTTTCCGCAGAAAGTTCCTTTTCCGGATCCGTTTCCACGACCCAATCTTTTCTTTGGTTTTTTTCTTGATTTACTTTTTAGTTCTGATAATGACATGTTTATTCGCTTTTAGGTGATTTTTCTTTAGGAGTGGCCGCTGTTTGATTTAGTGGCTTTATGGGCTGTTTTGATTCAGGTTTTGTCGGAGCTTTTGGAGTTGGCTTTGTAGCTTTTGGAGCTTCTGCTTTTGCCTTTGTTTCAGCTTCAGCTTTTTTTGCCGCTAAAGCGCTTGCTCTTCTTTGCATTACAGGAGTGTCTTTCAATGATTTTAGTGCTAGTAAAGTTGCTCTTGCGTTACAGATTTTGTTTGTAGTTCCAAAGGATTTGCTTAAAATATCTTTTATTCCAGCCAAATCTAAAACTTTTCTCATAGTTCCTCCTGCTATAATACCTGTTCCTGGAGCAGCAGGCTTCAAATATAATTTTGCTGCTTTGTATTTTACTCTGATGTCGTGAGAAATAGTTGATCCATCGAGAGTTATTGTTATCATGTCTTTTTTTGCTTGAGAGATGGCTTTTTGGATTGCCCCTGTTACTTCGTTTGATTTTCCGATTCCCAATCCTGCCTTGTTTTTTCTGTTTCCTATAGCCACTGTTGCTCTAAATCTCAGTTTTCGTCCTCCTTTAACAACTCTTGTTACACGACTTATTTCCAAGACTTCTTCATCGAATTCTTTTACTTCTTTTCTTTGAAATCCTCCTTGTTTGTGTGCTCCTTTTGACATAATTTTTGTAAAATTTAGAATTTTAAGCCTCCTTCACGAGCGCCTTCAGCAAGAGCTTTTACGCGTCCGTGATATTTGTAACAATTTCTATCGAAAACTATTTCCGAAATGTTTTTTTCAAGTGCTTTTTTCGCCAAGTCTATTCCAACTTGTTTCGCTTTTTCTGTTTTTGTTCCTTTAGCTTTTATTTTTTGGTCGGAACTTGAAAACAAAACTTTGTGAGATTGATCGTCAACCAATTGAGCGTAGTTGAATTTTAGGCTTCTAAATACCACTAATCTTGGGCGTGTTGTACTTCCGAGAATTTTTGCACGGACTCTTGTATGTCTTCTTTGTCTTGATTGTACTTTTGTTAACTGCATTTTTCTGAAATTAAGTTAGTTAGTTTATTTTGCTCCTCCCGCAGCGGATTTTCCGGCTTTTCTGGCTACATATTCATTTTCATATCTGATTCCTTTTCCTTTATAAGGTTCTGGTTTTCTGAATGATCTTACTTTTGCGGCGACTTCTCCGAGAAGTTGCTTGTCTATACAAGTGATAAAAATAATATTTTTCTTTTCTTCATCCAATTTGAATTCTATTCCTTGCGGCGCTGTGTACTCTATCGGTTTCGAATATCCTAGATTTAGAGTTATCTTATTTTTATTCGCAACCGCACGATACCCCACTCCGATTATTTCCAATTTTTTTTCAAATCCTTTAGTCACTCCTTCAACCATGTTTGCCAGTAAACTTCTGTATAAACCGTGCAAAGATCGTGATTTTATAGATTCATCGTTTCTTTTTACAACGATTTCTTTTTCGTTCGCCGTTATTTCCAATCCTGATTCGAATTTGCTTTTCAATTCTCCTTTCGGGCCTTTTACCGTTACGTTTTCGCCTTCTATTGTGACGGTGACGCCGCTTGGGATGATTACTGGGTTTTTTCCTATTCGTGACATGGTTTTAAAATGTTAGTAGATTTCACAGATTAATTCTCCTCCGATATTTAATTTTTTTGCCTCTGTTGCAGGCATTACTCCTTTGGAAGTGGATAAAATCACTACTCCCAGTCCTCCTTTTGTGACTTTTATATTTTCTTTCTTTATATACAATCTTTGTCCTGGAGAGCTCATTCTTTTTAGAGTTAGCAGTCTGTTTTCAAAAAGGGTCACTACTATCTGAGGTTTACTGTTCTTCTCTTCTTCTTTTTCAAAATCTTTTATAAATTTAGCGTTTTTCATTACTTTCAAAATATTTTCCTTCAATTTTGAATAAGGTACATAGACTGTATCATGATTCGCATTTGCTGCGTTTCTGAGTCTGGTTAGTAGATCTGAGATAGGATCTGTATACATTATTTAGTGATTAAGTTTTTATATTACCAAGATGATTTTTTAACTCCTGAAATCTTTCCCTCACTTGCCAATTCCCTGAAACATATTCTGCAGACTTGAAATTTCCTCATGTAGCCGTGGATTTTTCCGCACAGTTTGCATCTGTTGTAGATGCGAGTCGGAAATTTTATTGCTTTTCCGGCGGCGTGTCTTTTTGCAGCTGCTTCTTTTTTTCTTTCACATTTTACCGTTATTGATGTTCTAGCCATTTTTGATAATTAGTTTTTTTTGAATGGGAAACCGAGCGCTTTTAAAAGTTCTAGGCCTTCTTCGTTTGTTTTTGCGCTTGTGGATATATTAACTTGTAGGCCGTGAATTTTTGCTAGGTCGTCTTGGACTGCTTCTGGGAAAACGATGTGCTCTTTAAGTCCAATTGAGTAATTTCCATGTCCATCAAAAGCTTTCTTTGAAATTCCGCGAAAATCTCTTACTCGAGGAAATACTATGTTTATCATTTTATTCAAGAAATCATACATTCTTTTTCCTCTCAATGTTACCATTACGCCTATAGCTTCTCCCTCTCTTACTTTAAAGTTTGAAATTGATTTTTTCGCTTTTGCAACCATTGGTTTTTGACCTGTGATGGCTGTGATATTTTCAACTATTTTTGAATAATCTTTATTGTGAGATTGAACATATGATCCTATTCCAACATTTATTGTGACCTTGGTTACTTTTGGTAATGAGGCATAGTTTTTTAATCCCAAAGTTTTTTGAAGCTCTGGAGCTATTTCTTTTAAGAATCTTGTTTTTAGGTCTACTGGTTTAGTCATTTTAAATTAACTTAATGTGTGGTTATTTGGATCCTTTTACTTCTGTTGTTAGAGTTTCTTTGCATTTGCGGCAAACCCTGTCTCTTTTTCCGTTTTTCAATTCTTGTGAGGATATGCGTACTCTTTTGTTACAGTGAGGGCAGAGGATCATTACATTTGAAGCGTCTATCGGAGCTTCGAATGTAATTTTTTCTCCTTTTTTTTCTCTGGTTTTTTTGATGTGTTTTGTGCGCATGTTTACTTTTTCCACAACTACTTTGTTCTTGTCTTTGTAGATTTTTGTGATTTTGCCTTTTGCGCCTTTGTTTTTGCCCGCAATTACCTGTACTGTGTCGTTAATTTTTAGCTTCATGTTTTTTCGCTTTATAGCACTTCCGGTGCTTGTGAAATAATTTTTTGAAAGCCTTTTTCTCTGAGCTCTCTGGCTATTGGTCCGAATACGCGAGTGCCTTTCGGTTGATTTTCTTTGTCTACTATTACGACTGCGTTGTCATCGAATCTGATGGAACTTCCGTCTTTTCGTTGATATTCTTTTCTTTGTCGGACTATTACTGCTCTTTGTACGGATTTTTTCTTTACTATCCCTTTTGGACTAGCTTCTTTTATTGAGACTACAATTACATCTCCCAATTTCCCGTATCTAGCTCTTGTTCCTCCAAGAATTTTGAAACATTCGGCTATTTTTGCTCCAGTATTGTCTGTAACTATTAATTTTGTTTCCGGTTGAATCATATTTAGTCAGTTTTAGTGTTAGTTGGGGTTTCGATTGTCCACTTTTTTAGCTTGCTCAAAGGTCTTGTTTCGTAGAATGTAATAGATTCTCCTTCTTCAAATTTCTTATTTTCAGGATTGTGAACTTGATATTTTTTTGAAGTTCGAAATCTTTTTCTATATTTCGGATGATTTTTGTATGTATAGACCGTTACAACTATTGTTTTGTCCTGTACTGATTTGGTGAATACACCTTTTTTTGATCTCATGTTATTTTTGTGAGTTTAAGATGGTTTGAATTCTTGCAATATATTTTTTGTAATTGCGAACCAAATGAGAATTCTTTGATTGACCATTTTTTACTTCGAAAGAAACTTTAAACAGTTCTTTTTTGACGGTCTCCAATTCTTCTTGTAGCTTGGAGCTATCCATTTTTCTTAGTTGATCGATTTCAATTGGTTTCATTTTATTAGTCTTCCGTATTAATAAATTTACATTTTACTGGTAGCTTATGCGAGGCTAGAATCATTGCTTCTTTAGCGGAATTTGCAGGGATCCCATCCATTTCAAACAGTACTCTTCCCGGTTTTATAGCTGCCACATAATGATCCAATGTTCCTTTTCCACTTCCCATCGGAACTTCTTGAGCTTTTTTTGATACTGGCTTGTGGGGGAATATGTTTATCCATATTTTTCCACCTTTTTTAGTATACCTTGTCATTACACGACGAGCGGCTTCTATTTGTCTGGGAGTTAATTCTCCGCTTTCAATAGATTTTAGCCCGTAAGTTCCAAAAGATACTTTGTTTCCTCTCGTAGCTATACCTTTGAGGTCGCTTCTTCCTCTGTGGACTTTCCTGTGTTTTAGTTTTCTTGGTTCTAACATTGTGATTTATTACTTAGTGTCATCTATTTGTTGTACCATTCTTGCCATTAGGTCTTTTTTGAATACTTCTCCTTTGTAAATCCATACTTTTATTCCGATTTTCCCATATGTTGTTTGCGCTGGAGTTGAGCAGTAATCTATGTCCGCTCTGAACGTGTGAAGAGGGATTTTCCCTTTACTAAAGAATTCACTTCTGGATATTTCCACTCCGTTTAACCTTCCTCCCAAATATATTTTTACTCCTTTCGCTCCGGATTCCATCACTTTTTCTATCGCCATTTTCGCTGCTCTTCTGTAAGAAATTCTCTTTTCTACTTGTCTTGCGATGCTTTCAGCTACTATTGTCGCGTCCAGCATAGGTTTTTTTACTTCTTTTATATTGATAGCGAATGTTTCTTTTCCAAATTGTTTTTTCAACAGATCTTTCAGTTTTTCGATTGAATCTCCTCCTCTGCCGATTATAAGACCCGGCTTTGAAGTGTGAATATTTATTATAACTTTTCCTTGAACTCTGAGTATTTCTAGTCTTGATAAGCCTTCTTTCTCAATTTTTGATATTATTAGCTTCTCAATTGCAATATCCTGATGGAACAACTTAGCGTAGTTTCCTTTTGAGGCATACCATTTTGAATCCCATTCTCTTGTGATTCCTAGTCTGATTCCTTTTGGATTTACTTTGTGTCCCATAGGGGTTCGCTTAGTTATTAATTATTTAGATTCTTCGGTTGATTGCTTTTTTGTTGTTTTTTTCGGCGCTTTTTTAGTAGGTTCTTTTGCTTCTTTTTTTTCGATGGTTGATTTTGGAGCTTCGATTGTCGATAATTTTACCGTGATGTGAGCCGTTCTTTTCATTATAGGATTTGCGCGTCCTCTTGATACTGGCATGCTTCTTTTGTATGTCACTCCTTTAGTTACTATTATTTCTTTTATATATAGATCGTCTTTGTTTTGTTTAAAGTTTGTTTCGGCGTTTGCCATTGCGGATTCTATCAGTTTTTTCATTGGTCTTGCCGTTTTTTTTGGTGTGAATCTTAATATTTCCACAGCGTCGGCAGCTTTTTTCCCTCTAACGAGAGCCGCTACGAGATTGGCTTTTTGTGGTGATACCCTGAGATGTCTTAGTATTGCTTTCATATTTTTTTATCAGTTTAATTCTTATCCTACAGATCCCGCTCCGGCTGTTTTAGCCAATTTTCCTCCGTGGCCTTTAAACTTTCTTGTTGGAGAGAATTCTCCGAGTTTGTGGCCGACCATATTTTCAGTGACGAATACAGGTATAAATTCTTTTCCGTTGTGAACCGCTAGAGTATGCCCTACGAAATCTGGAGGGATAACGCATGACCTAGTCCATGTTTTAATAGGTTTTTTATCTCCACTTTCGCTTAAATTTACTACTTTCTTCATAAGTCTCTCGTCTATGAACGGTCCTTTTTTTGCGCTTCTTCCCATTGTGGATTAAGAGTTAGTAATTATATTAAGCTTTCTTCCTTCTATCTTTTAATATCATCATATTCGTGTATTTTCTGCGTCTTGTTTTAAATCCTAGAGTCGGCATTCCCCATGGAGTTTTCGGATGTTTCAATCCTATTGGACTTCTTCCTTCACCACCTCCGTGTGGATGATCTGCCGGGTTCATAACGCTTCCTCTTACATGGGGCCTTCTTCCCATGTGTCTTTTTCTTCCGGCTTTTCCTATCTTTATATTACTGTGATCCAAGTTTCCAATTGTTCCTATAGTGGCGTAGTTTGTTTTTT
>JAQVVS010000010.1:0-8563 GCA_028698865.1 Candidatus Altimarinota bacterium
GAGGCTTTCTTTTAAGGAAGCCTCTTTTGTATAATAAAGTTGTTATGAAAAATATTGATTCAAAAACAGATAAAGAATTGGTAGAATTGGCGATAAAGGATGATCAATATTTTGAATATATTATTGAGAGGTACGAGGCTAAACTTTCGAGATATATTTTTCGGGTTTATTCTTTGAGTCGAGAGGCGATAGAGGATATTTTGCAGGAAGTTTTTATAAAGTTGTATCAAAATCTTAATGATTTTGACGCTCAATATTCTTTTTCATCTTGGATTTATCGGATAGCTCACAATACATTGGTGAGTTATTTACGAAAAAATGAACATAAAAATTCTCCTATTAGTATTGATGATGATTCTACTAAAAAGATAATCGATTTTTTGCCGGACAAGACAGATTTAGTGAAAGAATTTGAGATCAAAGAATCGGCTGAGGTTGTGGTGAAAGCCTTGAAAGAAATCCCAGAAAAATACAGAGAAGTTTTGTTTTTGTATTATTTTGAAAGCAAAAGTTATAAGGAGATTGGAGCCATTTTGAGATGTTCGGTGAATTCCGTTTCGGTTTTGATGAACAGAGCAAAGCAAAAGTTGAAAGAATCGGTTAAAATTTTTAACTCATAAATATATGTCTGGAATAAAAGATAAAATTTTGAAAAAATTGAAGGAGGGAAATATAGCAAAAATTCCTCGATGGAAATTTGTTTTGCAAAGAGTTTTGATTTGGAGTTCTTTGGTGGTGGCGATTTTACTTGCCTCTTTTTCCATTTCGATGATTCTTTTTCAGCTTTTTAGAGTGGAGTGGGATCTTTTGCCGAGAGTTGAACACTGCGATTTTTGTGGAATTTTTAGAGTGGTTCCTTATTTTTGGCTTTTGGTTTCGGGATTGCTTTTTGTTTTTGTTTATTTTGATTTTAAAAATACAAAGGGTGGATATAGATATAGAAGCTGGATGATTATTGGAGCGAGCTTGTTGATTTCTTTGATTTTGGGGACTTGTTTTTGTTTTTTGAAAACTCCGAGACATGCGGATGATTTATTTTTGAAAATGCCTATGTATGAAAAAATGCACAGGGGGAGAGAGATGATGTGGAATGTGCCTGATAAAGGAGTTTTGGCCGGGGTGATTTTGGATGTAAAGGGAAATAAAGCTTTGATTTTGGAAGATTTTAGTCGAAAAACTTGGGAAGTTGATATTTCGAATGTTAAGGTAATAAGGAAAGGGCAGCTTTTAATTGGAATTGAGGTTAGAGTTATTGGAAAAATAATGGATATGGATAAATTTTTTGCCGAAGAAATTCGTATTCCGAAATTTAGATGGTAGATTTTAAAACATCAGAGTAAAAGGGTTCAGCTTTGCAGGATTTGCTCCTCGGGCGATTTTGTGTTATAATTTAGCCGTAAAATAAAAATATAAATAAAAATTATGGATGGGTTGATGTTTGGGAATGTGGATTTCTATAAGTGGGTTGTTATTCCTCTTTTGATATTTTTTGCTAGAGTTTCGGATCAATCTATTGGGACATTGAGGATTATTTTTGTATCTAAAGGCCAAAAGAGAATAGTGTCTATTTTGGGATTTTTTGAATCTTTGATATGGATTTTGGTTATCAGTCAGGTTATTCAAAATTTGGATAATATATTTTGCTATATCGCTTATGCCGCCGGATTTGCGACTGGGAATTTTGTAGGGATAATTATTGAGGAAAAGTTGGCTATGGGACAATGTCTTTTGAGGGTTATTACGAGAAAAGATTCGGTTCCTTTGCAAAAAACTCTCAAGAAAAAAGGATATGGATTTGTGAATTTGGTAGGGGATGACATTGATGGGCATGAAAGTGTTTTATTTATTTTAACCAGAAGAAAAGAGCTTTCGAAAGTTATTGAAATCATTGAGGATTTCAATCCGAACGCGTTTTTTACTATAGAGGATGTGAGGGCGGTGCATGAAGGTCGTTATCCTTTGAAAGAAACGAAACCTTCAAATTCGTATTTTAATATTTTGTCTTTTTTTAGGATCAAGGAGATGGCGAAACGCATGATTATTCGAAAATAATTTAAAAATTTTTAGGTTTTTGAAAATATGATGGGATATTGCTTTGTTTTTTCAGATTGGGGAAAATTTAAATTCGGAGTATAATCCGCTACGATTTTATTTGGTTTTGAATTAATCGTTTTTTTATGTTTAAAAATGTTGATAAAATTATCGGAATTTTGATTTTGATTCCTCTGACTATTTTGGTTTTTTTGTTTTCTCCGAAAGTGATTCATGGGAGCAAGGATGAAAATAAAGAATTTTTGAAGGCGGAAATAGTTTCCATATCAAATATGAGTGAGAATATTCAAAATCTTGAATTGAAATTGATGGAGGGGGAGAAAAAAGGCTCGAAAGTTGTAGTGGAAGAGGATAATTCAAATCGCTTGAGTAAAAGAAATTTTGAAAAAGATGATAAAGTGATTGTTTCGCATGATTTGAAACAGGGAGTTTATTATATTTCCGATTATGACAGGACGAAGGTTCTTTTTGTTTTATTTTTGATTTTTATTGGGAGTATTTTGGTGGTGACTGGTTGGAGAGGGATTGGGGCGGTTTTGGGATTGGGATTTTCTTTTTTTGTTTTGTTTAAAATTATTTTACCTTTTATTTTGGGAGGGATAAATCCGGTGTGGGCTGTGATTGCTGGATCGGCGCTGATTGTTCCGGGGAGTTATTTTGCTTCTCATGGGTTAAATAAAAAAACTTTGATAGCGATTGTCGGGGCTATGGTGATTTTGGGAATTATAGGAAGCGTGGCTTTTTTGTTGATTGATTTTGGAAATCTTACTGGGCTTGCTACGGAAAATGTTTCTTATTTGAGTGTTGGAGCTATTGAAAAAATTGATTTTAGGGGATTGGTTTTGGCGGGAGTGATTTTGAGTATGCTTGGAGTTTTGGATGATGTTGCCATTTCTCAAGTTTCAATAGTTCAACAATTGAAACAGGCAAAGGAAAAAATAAAATTTGGAGAGTTGTATCGCAGATCAATGTCCGTAGGGGAAGATCATATCGCTTCGATGGTAAACACTTTGGTTTTGGTTTATGCTGGAGCTTCTCTTCCGTTGCTTTTACTTTTTGTGGATTATGCTGAGCCTTTTTTGAAAACTATTACGATTGAAGTGATTGCGGAAGAAGTTATCAGAACGATGGTTGGTAGTATTGGACTGGTTTTGGTAGTGCCTGTGACTACACTGCTTGCCGTGTTTTATTATTCCAAAAAGAAAGCTTAGGCAGGATTAATTATCAAATATTTTCTTATTGCCACAACATCAAACGCGGGAAGTTTTTGCAGAAAAGAGTAAAATTTTTTTTGATAATTATTTTAATTTTTTAACTCGAAAATCTATGAAAAAAATTATTATTTTCGTAATGAGTTTTGCTCTTTTGTTGAGCAATTCTTTGGTTGCGATTGCCGTCTTTGAGGACGTGAAGTTGGAGCACAAAAATTCACAGGCGATTTCTTTTTTGCAGGATTCTGATGTGATTTCAGGCTATCTGGATGGGAGTTTCAAGCCGGATGGAAAATTGAATCGTGCTCAATTGATGAAAATTTTGGTGGAAGGGCAGGGGATTACTCCGGATCCGGAACAGTACAAAAATTGTTTTCCGGATGTTGCGGATCAGTGGTACGCGCCTTATGTTTGTTATGGGAAGGAAGTCGGATGGGTTGAGGGATTTTCTGATGGAAATTTTAGACCGGAAAGTACGGTGAATAAGTCTCAGGCGATAAAAATGACTATCGAGTCTCAGGGGTTTGAAGTTTCTGGGGAGGCTTGTGATAGAGCTTTGTTTAAAGATGTAAGCGATTCTGTTTGGTATGGAAAATATGTTTGTTTGGGTTTGAAAAAGGGGCTTTTGGAGGAAG
Organism: Candidatus Altimarinota bacterium; assembly: GCA_028698865.1. Lineage (GTDB taxonomy): Bacteria > Patescibacteriota > Gracilibacteria > UBA1369 > LOWO2-01-FULL-3 > CAINDQ01. The sequence continues at coordinate 3,899 of JAQVVS010000010.1, forward strand.
ATGAAAATGGAAATTATTTGCCGACCGGGGAGATTACTCGCGCGCAGGTTTCTGAAAATATTTTTAGGTCGATTGTTTTGAGAAAATTGAATAGAGAGGCTTATACGCAGGAGGTAAAGGGATTGGCTGTGGAGGCGCTTGTTGCCTTTAAGGAAGAAAAAAATGCTATAAAATTGGAGATAGATGGATTTAAGGAGGAATTGAAAAAGATGAGAGAAGATGGAGCTACGGATACTGAAATTAAAACTTTGAGAGAGGAATTTTGGGGAACCGTAAATGCATCGCATCAGGCGAACAGAGAAGAATTTCAAGCGAAAATAAAGGCGGCTCATGAATTGTTTAATGCTGAAAAAACCGTTGTGAAAACAAAGTTGCAGGAATGTAATGCTCAAGGTATGAAATATAGTTTTATGGAGAGCAAGTGTGTGGAAAAAAATGCGATTGGTGGGGCGGCGAAGAAGGCGGCTGTAAATAAGCCTGTGGATACGACTGGGGGTGTGAATGCGAATTAGAAGGTATAAATTTTTTGAAGAGGGCCCCGCCGAAGGCGGGGCCTTTTTTAAATAAAAGGATTATAAGCCCATTGGAGCAATGCTTGTCTTTGACGTGGACGACATGATAAGTCTGCTGGCATACAGTTCTTTTCGATTTGGCCTAGATGTCTTTTAAAGGATTTCCAGCGTTTTATTTGACGGTGATCGATTTCAGGAATTCTTCGTCCTAAATAATACCTACAATACCATTGAAACCATCCTCTTATGTCCGGATCGCCCGGAATAATCCATCCTTTTTGAATCCATGTCTGGAGAGGTTGTCTCGATTTTATTTTGAAATAATTTTTATCGATGTCTGCTTTTTTTGGAGAACGTTTTTCAGTTGTTTGTTCGAACCATTCTTTTGGAAATTCTTTTGTGCAATCGTTTAAATATTTTCCTTCAAATACTCCGAATTTTAGCATTTGGATCGGAGTTAATTGAGGTTTGAATTCTGGGTCGAAATTTTTTCCGACAGGTTCTTTGAGCGTGTATATATAATTTTTTTGCATCAAATCATTGGCGTGGATTTTCATTCCCAGTTTGAAATCTTTGAGGATTCTTGATGTTTTCATATTTTTTAAAATTTTTCTGTTGTGAAAAAATTCAAGACCGCATTTTTTACTTCTTCTTGGTCTGTTATAAAAGTATGACTGCTTTCAACTTCTATAAAGTCTGTCATGTTTTCCAACTTTGTGCTTTCCACGGAAACAGTGCTGTCATTTTTTCCTTCAATAATTTTATCGGCTAAAGGATTGATGGATTTTGTGCCGGCGATGATTCCTATTTTTATTTTTGGGATATCTATTTTTGATGGAAGATTTTGGATTTGGGTTGTGAGTTCAGGCAAAATTGGGCCGAGCAGTCTTTCTCCCAGAGGATTTTCGTTTAATAAATCAGCCAGTTCACTCCCTTTGTTTGGAGGTGCGATCATAACTATTTTTCCCAAATTTTCAGGCTGATTATCTTTCAAATAATGTCTCAGAATAAGTCCTCCAAGAGAATGAGTGACGAAGTGAATTTGGAGATCAGGTTCCGGACAATATCCCAAAATTGCCGGTTTCAAAAACTTATCGGCGACTGTGTCGATGTCGTATTTATGTGAAGGATAATCGATATTTATAGTGCGATATCCGTTTTCATTTAAAAATTTTGCCATGTTTTCCATTGATGACGGCATTCTCAAAAATCCGTGGATCAAAACTACGCAATCTTTTTCATTTTCCAAAACTTCGGCGACTTGTATTGGGCGAAATGCGTAAAGAATTATTGAGAAAATTATTATGGAAATCGAAAAAATGATGGTAATAAATATTTTTATTTTTTTTGATTTTTTCATTTAAAATTTTGCTAAATTTGATTCATGGTATATCCGGATGTTAGAATGAAAAAGCTTATTTGTCATTAAAAAAATCTTATGAAAAAAATGATGAGAGAATTTATGGAATTTTTGAGGGAGTATAAAATTGTTGGGCTGGCGCTTGCGTTTGTGATGGGAACTGCGAGTACGGCTTTGGTGAAATCATTGGTTGAAAATTTGATTATGCCTATAGTTACGCCTTTTATTCCTGATTGGAAAGAAGCTGTTTTGGAAGTTGGTCCGTTTTCTTTTAAATGGGGAGCTTTTACGGCTGAATTGATTAATTTTACGATTTTGGCTTTTGTTGTTTTTATTATTGCGAAAAAACTTTTGAAGGAAGAAAAGGTTACGAAAAAATAAAGCTTTCAAAAAAAAGGACTCCTTTTTCAAGAAGTCCTTTTTTGATTGTGTCTCAAAATTTCTAGAATATTCCGTTTGCAGTAAATACTCCTGCGAAAATCAATGAAACGATAGTCATCAATTTGATCAAAATATTAATACTTGGGCCGGATGTATCCTTGAAGGGATCGCCGACAGTATCTCCTACAACCGCAGCTTTGTGAGCTTCGGAGCCTTTTCCTCCGTGAACTCCGCTTTCTATGTATTTTTTAGCGTTGTCCCAAGCTCCTCCGGAATTTGCCATAGAGATGGCCATCATTACTCCAGTTACCAAAGCTCCAGCAAGAAGTCCTCCTAAGGCAGTTGATCCCAAAATGTATCCTGTAGCAACAGGAACGATTACCGCCATAAGTCCCGGAACGATCATTTCTCTGATAGCTCCTTTTGTGGCTATGTCTACACATTTAGCTGGGTCTCCCTTTGCCGTTCCTTCCATAAGACCTTTGATTTCCTTGAATTGTCTTCGAACTTCTTTGATCATGTCAAAAGCCGCTCTTCCCACCGCAGACATTGTTAATGCTGAGAATAAGAATGGAAGCATTCCTCCAATGAATAATCCTATAATAACTTTTGCGTCTATCAAATTTATCACTTCCAATTTTGCTGCAACTGCGTAAGAAGAGAATAGAGCGAGTGCAGTTAATGCTGCTGATCCGATAGCGAATCCTTTTCCGATAGCTGCTGTTGTGTTTCCAGCGGAATCCAAAGCGTCAGTTCTTTTTCTGATTTCAGGTCCTAATTCCGCCATTTCTGCGATACCTCCAGCATTATCAGCTACTGGCCCATAAGCGTCGATTGCCAATGAAATACCAAGAGTTGAAAGCATTCCAACAGCACTTATGGCGATTCCGTATAGTCCTGCAAAATGGAAAGCGATGAAGATTGCCAAACAAATGAATAAAACAGGAAAAAGAGTTGATTGATATCCTAGTGCAAGTCCTTGAATTATGGTTGTTGCGCTTCCGGTAGTTGTTGAGTCAGCCAATTTTTTAACAGGGTTGTAATCGCTGGAAGTGTAGTATTCTGTCAAAAGTCCGATAATTACTCCAGCCACAAGTCCGGATGTCATAGCTATAAAAATGCCGACATACATTTCTGGCATGAGGGCTTTTATTGCAAAGAAAGAAGCGATAACCATTAATGCGGATGCTCCCCATAGTCCTTGTTTCAAAGCGCTGTGGATATGTCCTTTTTTATTAACACGAACAAAGAATGTTCCAATAATTGAACAAATAATTCCGATAGCTGCCAATACCAATGGAAGATAAACTCCTCCCAAATCGATTTTTTCAGAAGCTAGCCCTAGAATCATTGCAGACAAAATAGCTCCTACATATGATTCAAAAAGATCAGCTCCCATTCCAGCTACATCTCCTACATTATCTCCCACATTATCTGCTATAACAGCAGGATTCCTTGGATCATCTTCTGGAATTCCGGCTTCTACTTTTCCAACTAGGTCGGCTCCTACATCCGCTGCTTTCGTATAAATTCCTCCTCCTACACGGGCGAATAATGCGATAGAAGATGCTCCGAGTCCGAATCCTGTTATTAAATTTAACGCTATTTCATGAGGAAATCCCATCACGTATGTAAATACATAAAACAACACTGTCAATCCCATGAGTCCGAGTCCCACAACTGAAAGTCCCATTACCGCTCCCGATTTGAAAGCTATTCCGAGGGCTTCTCCCAGGCTGTTTCTAGCGGCCTGAGCTGTCCTTACATTTGCTCTTGTGGCGATTTGCATTCCAAAAAATCCTGCCAAAACGCTACTAATTGCGCCATAAATGAAAGCGATCATTGTAAATAATCCTTCGTTTAATTCAGTTTCCTTTTTATCGATCAAGAAAAATAATGCGATACTCAATACTACTACGAAGATTGCGATTACTTGATATTCTCTCTTTAGAAAAGCCATCGCGCCTGTGTGAATGGCGTGGGCGATGTCTTGCATTTTTTCGTTTCCTGTAGTTTTTTTATTAACGTAAAGACCTAGAGCCAATGCGGTCAATAACGCAAGCACGCTGGAAGCAAATACTAGATAAAGCATGTGTTTTTTGTGTTATGTGATTTTATATATATTAAAGTGCGCTTAAAATTTTGCACGCGGGGATATTACCAATCAAAACGGCTTTTTTCAAGAGTTTTAGCAATCTCATGGATTGTTTTTTGATCAAGAGCCTTGTCTGAACTGAATTTATGGTTATAATTTCGGGGATTTAGTGGTATAATTAGATACTGGTTAAAAATAGTGTTTTATGCGTTATTTTCAGGTGATAGTTCCACAGGGAGACGGTGAAATCAAAAAAGAATCGACTTTTGAGCAACTCTTGGTGAATCTTCATAATACTGTGAAAAATGTTCCCGTGT
>JAQVVS010000010.1:8573-16871 GCA_028698865.1 Candidatus Altimarinota bacterium
ATATAATTTTTGAGACGGTGGAGGGACTTCTTTATTCCACTTATCCGGACTGCGAAATCAAAGAAGTTTCCGATTATGTGGATGCGCTTGATCTTACAAAAAAAGGATTTTGCGGAGCTAAATTGAAATTGAGTTATGGGGATGTGTATCCTTTTAAATATTTCGATGAATTTGAAGATGATTCTCAGAGCAGACTTTTTTCTGTTGTTTCGAAAATTGCGAATGGAGAACAAGTTTGGTTGCAAATGGTTATTTCTGCGAAAGATGAAACTGCGGGTTATCACTTGAAAGTGCGACTCGGGCTTTGGTGGAACAATTTTAAAAAGATTTTTAGTATTCGTGATCGAATGAGGGCAAAAGATGAAAACAGCGTTATGAAAATTCGCAAAAATTTGGCTATTGAAAAGGGGAAGGCTGAGCCTTTCAGGTTTACTTGTCGAATAGGATATGTTGCGAAGGATGATATTGAAGCAAAGAGAAAATTGGAGGCGGTGAAAAATAGTTTTTATCAATTCAACAAAACGGATATTCAGGAATTTGGATTTTCCGGAATGAGTAAATCCGGATTTTTGAAGGAATATAAGGATAGGGCTTTGAATGGTGGATACAGATTTTCGCCGAAAGAAATAGCTACTCTTTATCATATCCCGAATCCAGATGAATGTTCTCATGTGGTTCATGTGCTCGCGCGAAAAGCTGAGCCTCCGCAGGATTTGCCAAAAAAAGGCGAGAAGGAGGTGAGTCTTTTTGGAGTGACTAATTATCATAACAATTTTGAAATTTTTGGAATAAAGAGAGGCGATCGTCGCAGACATTTGTATTGTGTGGGGAAATCCGGTTCTGGAAAGTCTAAGCTTTTGGAGCTTTTGATAAAGGAGGATTTGGAGGCTGGAAAAGGTGTTGGCGTGCTCGATCCGCATGGAGATTTGGTTGATAATTGTATGGAATTTGTGCCGAAACATAGGATGAAAGATGTGATTTATTTTGATCCCGCAGATATTGATTTTCCCATTTCTTTCAATCCTCTTGAGAATGTGGATGAAGCTTACAAAATGCAGGTGACTCTCGGATTTATTCAGATTTTCAAAAAACTTTTTGGGAGCAACTGGACGGATAGGCTGGAACATGTGCTTCGTTATACGGTTTTGGCTTTGCTCGATAGTCCAAATACTACTGTTCTTTCGATTTTGAAAATGTTGACCGATAAAAATTATCGACAAAATATAGTTTCTCGAATCAAGGATAGCGTTGTAAAAAATTTCTGGGTATCGGAATTTGCCGGATGGAGTGAAAAATTTGACGCGGAAGCGATTACGCCGCTTTTGAATAAAGTCGGGCAGTTTGTGGCGACGAATATGATTAGAAATATCATCGGTCAGCCGGACAATAAAGTGAATATTCGAGATGTGATGGATAATGAGAAAATTCTTTTTATGAAGGTTTCAAAGGGGCTTCTCGGTGAGGAAAACAGTTCGCTTCTCGGATCCATGATTATTACGAAGCTTTATCAGGCGGCTATGAGTCGTGCAGATATGAAAGAAGATCAAAGAAAAGATTTTTATTTTTATGTGGATGAATTCCAAAATTTTGCGACGGAGACTTTTGCGGAAATTTTGTCGGAAGCTCGAAAATATCGTTTAAATTTGACGATCGCGCATCAATATATGGGGCAGTTGCCGGATTTGGTAAAGAAAACGGTTTTTGGGAATGTGGGATCGATTGTGAGTTTTCGAGTTGGGGCGGATGATGCTGATCATTTGGAAGGAGAATATAATCCTGTGTTTAAAAAAAGGGATATTATAAATCTCGGTGTGCGAGAATTTTATTGCAAAATGTCGGTGGATGGGGAAATTCGTGAAGCCTTTTCTGGGCGAACGCTCAATGTTCCGGCTGTAAAAGAGCATTATGTTTCGGAGATTATAGAAAATTCCAGAAATCTTTATTGTCAGAAGAGGGATTATGTTGAAACTTTGCTGGCAAAGTGGGATGAGGCTGGGGAATTTGAAAATGCTGGACCGGAGGAGGATCCGGAATTTGAGGAGCCGTTAATATAGTTAAGGAAAACTTTTTGGAAAAGTTTTCCTTTGCCTTTCAAAAATTAAGGTGTTTTTTGCTCGGGGCCCACGAGACCCGTAGCAAAAAACGGAAGATTTTTTTGTAGGGGCTGACTTTTTTGTGTCATTCCCGCCCTTTTTCATATTGTAAAATTCCCCCGAAAAGTGTTATAAGGGTCTTAAGTATTTACTCATAATTTTCCTATGAAAAAAGTTCCAGTAAAAGCTGAGGGGAGTGCTCTGTTTATAGAAAAACTTCCTGGATATTTTTTGATTGGTTGTTTGCTTATTGCCATGTATTTCTTGTTTGTGATTGTTGCGCCTTTCGTGACGGTGATTGCTGTTTCCGCTGTGCTTGTCATTACTTTTTATCCTATTTTCAAGAAATTTGAAAAGTGGTTCAAGGGTAGAAGAGGGTTGGCGTCCGCCGTCACATGTTTTATTGTGATTTTTGCTTTGATTTTGCCGATTGGAGTTTTTATTTTGCTTATGGCTTCGGAAGGAGTGACTGCGTACGAGGCGATAAGGATGAAAGTCGAGTCCGGTTTTTTTGATAAATATCTTTTGTGGAGTCAGGGCGGATTTTTTTATGATTTGAAACAAGAAATTGACCCCGTGATCAGTTTGGACAGTTTGAATCTAAAGCAAAGTATTATAAATTCCGCTCAATCCGTGAGCACTTTTTTGGTTTCTCAAACAACGTATTTGTTAAAGGGGATCTCTGGGCTTTTGCTCAATATCGTTATTTTGATTTTTTCAATGTTTTTCTTGTTTAAAGATGGAGACAAATTGGTTGCGAAGGTTGGATATATTTCTCCTTTGCCCGCAAAATACGAAAAACAACTTTTCAAAAAGCTGAAAGATATGGTGAATGCCTTAATTGTTGGAGGATTTTTTACAGCTATGATTCAGGGGGCTTTGTGTGGGCTGGGGTTGGCGATTGCTGGAGTTGGAAGTCCGGTTTTTTGGGGATCGGTAGCCGTGTTTTTGGCTTTCGTTCCGATGGTCGGGACTGCGCTCATTTGGATTCCGGCGGCAATATTTTTATTTATAGCGGGGGATTATCAATGGGGAATATTTTTGCTTGTATGGGGCGCGGCGCTTGTTGGAACGATTGATAATTTTCTTAAGCCTATGCTTATCGGGAAACAGGCCGATACATATCCTTTGTCCGTGTTTTTTGTGGTTTTGGGAGGAATCTTTACAATGGGATTCAAAGGTCTTATCGTTGGGCCGTTAGTTTTGATGGTATTTATGTCTTTGTTGCATGTTTATGAAATTGAATATAGTAAAGTTCTTAAAAAATAATTTTTAACTTTTTTGAATATGAAAAAAAATGATAAAAAGATGGCAAAAAAAAATACTCCAAAAATGGCTGAGCCTCAAAAAAATGAAAGAATTGAGAAATTGCTAAAGAATAATCTTTTTTTTGGAGGGCTTATGGCTTTTTTCGCAGGATTTTCTTTGTATGCGGTTTTTTCATTTTTTGTTTCAACCGGAAGTTATATAGATGAGAGATATGCTTCGGTTTTGCACGAGGGCGAAGGTTCGCAAGTGGAAGAAGTGGATTTGTCTTATGATGTTTTTATTGATGTGAAATCGAATATGCCAAATGCTTTCGCGATTGAAAAATTGAGAGATTTGGGAATTTTTGGAGGATATAAGGATGGTTCTTTCAAGCCGAATAAAATTATTACTAGAGCGGAAATTTTGTCTGTTTTGACTACTGCGATGGATGTGGATTTTGCTGGGTCTTCTTTTGGAGATTGTTTTACGGATGTTAAAAATGAATGGTTTGCGGTGCCAGTTTGTTATGCGAAAAAGCAAGGATGGGTGAGCGGATTGGATGATGGGAGTTTCGGGCCTAGAGGTTCTGTGAAATATCCGGAGGCTTTGAAGACCATCATAATGGCTTTTGAGTTTGAGGTGCCTGCAAAAGTCGAAGTTGATCCGATTTCTGGAGTGAAAATCGATGATTGGTCAGCTCCTTATTTCAAGTCTGCCATTGATTATGGATTGATCGACCATGATTTCGTTTTGGATAATTCTTATAAATTGACTAGGGGCGATTTTGCGGAATTGGTTTACAGATCTATGAAGGTAAAGAAATTGTTCTAGGGAGATAGTACGGCTCGGGCGGAAGTTCCTCGTTTCTTTGCATTCCATCGTTTTTCAGAGGGGCGGAGGTTTTGTGGAAAGGTAAATCAATGCGCCTGTTAGAAAGCAAATCGGGATTAGGAGGAGATAGTGCTTTTTTGATGTCGTGGCTTTTTGCGTGGGATCCGATGAGTTTGCGGAGTCTGTTTCCGGCATATACGGTTTGGTTATTTTGAAATGGACAAGAGAAGCTTTGTTGGAAGATTTTTCTACAAGGAACGCGCCTTTTGATTTTTCCGTTAGAGTTGTTTTCATAAGGTTGAAGTCGAATTTTTCTTCCGAGAAAATTATTTGCAAAGGTTTTTTTGAGATGGATATTTCGAAATAAAAATCTTGTCCTATGTCAGGAGATTTTGTTATTTCTCCTTGGATTAAGTATAGCGAATTATTTTTTGAACCTTTTGTCGGATCTCCCCATGACCATGTATATTTCGTGGAAGATGAAGTTTTTATCGGTGTGCGCGAATAACTTTGCCCTTCAAAAGTTTTTTGGTAGGGGATTTCTTGTACTGTTTTGTCCGAGGGATCGATGAGAGAGAGAAAAGTGTTGCTGTTTTTCAGAGTTATTTTTAAATTTTCATTTTGCAAAACAAAATAGCTTTCCGGCAACACCGATAATCCCTCCGGAATGTTGAAAATTTTTCCATTGCTCAATTTCCAGTTGCCAAGAGAGATTCTTTGTTTTGTCGTGTTATATATTTCTACCCATTCTTGCCCTTTGTCCGCCCCTTTCGGATTTGGCAAAAATTCCGAAATAATGAGTGGAGAGGTGGGATTGTCGAATGTTTCACCAACACAAATTTGAGATGGTAATATGCTCATCTGCAAGCCTAAAATGATGATAATGATTTTTTTCATGAGGCGATTGTATTCCACAAACATGAAATTTTCTTAAAATATTTCTAAAATTTTTCTAAAAAGCCGATTGACATAGTCTAAAGATTTCCAGTAGATTGGAGGTGGAAAAGTATAAGTTTTAGCCCGTTGATCGAGTTTAATCGAAAGGAAGGAAAGAGGTGATTCTATAAACACAAAGTCTTGATTGATACAGATAAAAAAATGTCAGGATTGAGCGGAAAACTCTCTTTTGAGATGACCCTGTGGAGTGTGTAGAATTCATCACTGGAATTTCCGATTTTGGGCTAAGGCTTAGATAAAATTTATCTAACCTGTATTAAAATGTGGCAAATCGTGATTTCGGCTGTGTTGGCGGTGGTGGTTGGGACGTTTGGAGGCTATTACTACAGAAAAAAACAGATTGAAGGAAAGAACAAAGATCTGGTTCAGAAGGCCGAGCAAATGCTCAATGATGCTAAAAACAAGGCTAAAGAAGTCCTCTACGAAGCTCGCACGGAGGCATTCAAATTGCAAGACGAGCTAAAAAAAGAAGAACATGCAAAACAAGCTCAGTTAAGTCAGGTCGAGGACCGTTTGATGAAAAAAGAGGAATCATTGGACAAAAAAAATGAAGAAGTTGAGAAAATGAGAATGGAACTGGATTCAAAAGTGACTTCCATCAGACAGCTTCGCGATGAAGTGGAAGAAATTTACAAACTTCAATCTCGCCAATTGGAAAAAGTGGCTGAAATGTCAAAAGAAGAGGCGAAAGAAGTTTTGTTGAAAAAAGTAGAAGAAGAAGCAAAAGAAGACATCGTTGCTCAGATCAAAAAAGCCGAAAAGGAGCTAAAAGAAACGGCGGACGAGAAAGCAAAATGGATTATCGCCGACGCGATCGCGCGTTATGCGGCGGAGACGACCGCGGAATCGACCGCTACAATCGTTAGTTTGCCGAGTGATGAAATGAAGGGGCGCATCATCGGGCGTGAAGGTAGAAATATAAATGCGTTTGAGCAAATTACGGGGGTGGATGTGATTGTGGATGATACTCCCGGATCGATTGTGCTTTCGGGGTTTGATTTGGTGAGAAGGTATATTGCAAAAATCGCGCTGGAGAGACTGGTGGAGGATGGGCGTATTCATCCTGCTAGAATTGAGTAGGTGGTGGAAAAGGTGAAGGATGAAGTGAATGTGCTGATTAAGGAACTTGGAGAAAAGGCTGTGCTTGAAACCGGTGTGACTGGTCTGCATCCTAATTTGGTGAAGATTTTGGGAAGACTTAAATTTAGAGTGGCTTATGGACAGAATGTTTTGAAACATTCCATGGAAGTTTCTTTTATTGCTGGCAATCTTGCTTCGGAACTCGGAGCGGATATCAGTGTTTGTAAAAAGGCGGGACTTCTTCACGATATTGGAAAGGCTGTTGATCATGAAATTTCCGGACATCACGCGAAAATCGGTGGTGATATCGCGAGAAAGTTTGGGCTTCCGGCTGAAATCGTGCATGCTATAGAGGCGCATCATGGAGATCCGGAGCCGGAAAGTTTGGAGGCGAAAATTGTGCAAGTTGCGAATTTGATAAGCAGTTCGAGACCCGGAGCAAACAAGGAAAATTTGGATGTTTATATAAGGAGGCTTTTGGAATTGGAAAATGTTTGTAATAGTTTTGAAGGGGTTCAAAAATCATATGCTATTCAGGCTGGAACAGAGGTGAGAATCTTTGTGAATCCTGAAAAGGTGGATGATTTGGAATCTGTAAAACTTGCGCATAACATTGCCAGAAAGATTGAGCATGATTTGCAACATCCCGGAGCTGTGAAAGTTCATGTCTTACGCGAGACGAGAGTCGAGGCGTTTGCGGAATAGGGAGTGAATTTTGATTTATAAATAAGGAGTTTGCAAGCTTATGAATTATTGATTCGAGGCTTGCGAGCTCTTTTTTGAGATCAGGTGCTTGACGAATTGCGCTTTATGTGTTAATATAAAGAACTTATTTATTAAATAATTACAAACATGGAAAGACCAAATGAAGGCGTTATTGATGCCAAGGAAATTGCCACGAAATTGGTGGATAGGTACAAGTTTCCTTCGGTTATGGAGGATCTTGAGGCTGATGCTGTTCATGAAGATAGGTCTGATGAAGAAGTCAGAAGTCTTTTGGTGGATCGCGTCTATGAAGGCCTGAATGAAGCGATTGAATTGTTTAAATCTGCTGGTGTTTCGGAAGATGCAATTGTGGGCGCTTTTGATAAATTTTATGCTCAATATCCTGAAGGAACTGATTTGGATCAGGAATTTGAGGTTGCTCATTCTGGAATTGTTGGTTATTTGGAAAGTGAATTGTTGGAGGAGAGAATGGGTGCGTTGGAGAAAAATGTCGGGAGTGCATTCAATCGTTTATTAGATGAATTTGGGTGGGATGATAATATGGAGAATGAGAGATTGAAATTTCTTGCTGCCTTTTTACCTTTGCTTGAGGATAAGCAATTGGATAAGGCTTTGTTTGCGGAGGTTTTATCTTTTATGCTTGATGAATTTAATGAGGAGTATCATCTGTATGTCTTTAATGATGCTGGTGAGTTAAAAACTATGGTTGAAAGATTTATGGAGGCATATCAAAAAGGGGGAGCGGATGCATTTGAAACATTGAAAGAGGCTTATATAGCAGGAGAATCGAATTATTTTAAGGTTGGTGAAAAGGGGAGTAAAGCGGTGAATGACTTGTGTGATTATGTTAAGGGGCAGGCTCTTCAATTTGATAAAAAATAAGCTGGGTTTAAATAAGGACACAGAAGGGGAATGACACTTCTCTTGACTCTATAAATTAGCACTCTATAATACGGGGTGCTAATTTTATTATTTAACATAAATTATTATGACGAAGATTGTTCCATTAAATGACCATGTGGTCGTGGAAGCTATTGAGGTGGAAACCAAATCCGAGAGTGGGATTATTATTCCGGATACGGCTTCAAAAGAAAAACCAATGCAGGGTAGAGTGCTTGCAGTAGGCCCGGGAAAATTTGATGAAGATGGAAATAGATTGCCAATGGATCTAAAGGAAGGCGATACAGTTCTTTTTACAAAATACGGTCCAACTGAATTCAAGATTGATGGAAAGGAGGTTTTGATTCTTTCTGCTTCTGATATTTTTGCAAAATTGGAAAAATAATTTTTTCGCTGAAAAGCGATCATTAATAATTTAACTCTCAAAAAATCATGGCTAAACAAATGAAATATGGTGATGAAG
>JAQVVS010000086.1 GCA_028698865.1 Candidatus Altimarinota bacterium
AAAGAGGCGAAGGCGGTTGAAGATAAAAAATCCGTTCTTTCCAAATTGAAATCTTTTTTTGATTTTTCTTATAAAAAGCCTATGGCTGATTCGTCTAAAGAAGGAGATTCGAAAACAGGGTCAGCGAAGGTTGAAGATAAGACAGTTGTTATTGATAAAGCTACCGGAAAAGAGATAAAGTTAACTGAATCGGAAAGGAAAGAATATATTGAGGCTGAAAAAATTTACCAAGAAGGGCTTGCGTCCATAAAGGATTTGATTGCGCCTTCATCTATGGAAATCGAGTATGAATCCATTCGCATTGATGGAACGTACGCAGTTTCTTTTTATGTTTATTCTTATCCTCGTTATCTTGACGTGAATTGGCTTTCTCCAATCATAAATTTTGATGTGACGATGGATATTTCTCAATTTATTTATCCGATAAATTCGGATCAAATAATGAGAACTTTAAAGAAAAAAGTGGCTCAAATGCAGTCCAGCATGAGAATTAATTCTGAAAAAGGAATGGTGAGAGATCCTGCTTTGGAAACCGCGCTTGAGGATGCGGAGCAATTGCGTACCGAAATTCAAAGAGGACAGGAAAAATTTTTCCAATTCGCTTTGTATTTTACGATTTATGCTGATAGTAAAAAGAAATTGGAAAGGACGGCGAAGCAGTTGGAAAGTTTGCTTGGAGGAAAGCTTGTGATGACAAAAAGAGCTTCTATTCAGGCGGAGCATGGGTTTACGGCTTCGATCCCGATGGCTATGGATGAGCTTTATGTAATCAGAAATATGAATACGAGTCCTTTGTCGACGACTTTCCCTTTTAGTTCTTCGGATTTGACTTCCGATAAAGGAATTTTGTATGGACTAAATCGTCATAATGACAGTTTGATTATTTTTGATAGATTTGCTTTGGAGAACGCGAATAGTGTAGTTTTTGCGAAGTCTGGAGCTGGTAAATCTTATGCGGTGAAGTTGGAAATTTTGAGGCTTATGATGATGGGGACTGATGTGATTGTGATTGATCCGGAAAATGAGTATGAGGCTCTTGCAAATACCGTGGGCGGAGCTTATTTGAAATTGAGTTTGAACAGTGATAGAAGAATCAATCCATTTGATTTGCCGAAGCCGATTGAAGGCGACGATGTTCAGCCCGGAGATTTACTTAGGACGAATATTATAAGTTTGCATGGCCTTTTGAATGTGATGCTTGGGAAGCTTGATGCGACCGAAGAATCCATTGTAGATAAGGCTTTGATTGATGTTTACGCTTTGAAAGGGATTACGATGGATATTTTGGATCCGTCGATTTACGAACCACCAACGATGGAAGATCTTTATCAGATATTGAATTCTATGGAAGGCGCAAACGGGCTCGCTCAGAAATTATCAAAGTATACTATTGGATCTTACGCTGGAATTTTCAATAAGCCGACGAATGTGAATTTGGCTTCGGGATTGATGGTTTTCTGTATAAGGGACTTAGAGGATGCGTTGCGTCCGATTGCCATGTATATAATATTGAATTACATATGGGCGAAAGTAAGAAGTGAGCTTAAAAAGAGGGTTTTGGTCGTGGATGAGGCATGGACGATGATGCAACATGAAGATAGTGCTCAATTTCTTTTTGGCCTTGTAAAAAGAGCAAGAAAATACTATTTGGGAGTGACAACTATTACTCAAGACGTTGAGGATTTCGTAAATAGCCCAAAAGGAAAACCCATTATTACAAATTCTTCCTTGCAGCTGCTGTTGAAGCAATCTCCGTCAGCGGTGGAGACTTTGGCGAAAATCTTTAATCTTACGGAAGGAGAGAAGTATGTTTTGTTGAATAGCGGTGTCGGGCAAGGGCTTTTCTTTGCGGGACTCAAGCATGTGGCTATTCAGGTTATCGCTTCTTATACGGAAAATAAGATTGTCACAACAAATCCTCAGGAGCTTTTGGATGCTAGGGATAAGGTTTAGAGGGTTGACGAATTTTGATTGGGCGTTTTTTGGCGTGTTTGCGTTGTTTTTTTGCCTTTTTAATGCTATAATACAATGATTATTTGAATAAAAATTATGATTGAAATTGTGCCAAAATTCTCGTTTGTTAAAAACTTTTTCAAAGTTGTTTTTTTGGTGGCTTTGGCTGGGGGCGCTTTTGCTGGGAATTTTTTGCTTGAACAGAGGATTGGGAATGATTTTGTGGTGAATTCCGGCGAATTGGCTGTTTTTGATTATAATAAGGAAAATATTTTGAAAGAGCATGGCGTCATAAGGTTTTCCAATGATGACGGGGTAAATAATTCCATGGAAATCATCGATTCTAAAGATGGTGAATATATTTTGAAGTTTAATGCTGGGAAATTTTGGGGGAATTTTTCGGTTAGCAATGCTAGAGTTAATTTTTTGGTTGATGATAAAGTTGTGATTATTCCAAATGGAGCTGTTTTTTCCGCTGAAATTGACGATGGAAATTTAAAAATTTTTACTTATTCCGGAGATCTGTATCTCGGATTTTTGGATAGTGGTGTTGAAATTGATAAATATGAAGATAAATACAGTCCGGCTTTTATGAATCGTTTTGTTGTGCCAAAAGATTCTCGAGCTGTTGTTACTCTTTCAAAAATAGATCAAAGATTGAAAGGGCTTTTGTATTCACGCCTTTTTACAGAATTTAAAAGGTCGACGATTCCTTCCGACATGAAAAAGGTTGATTTTGTTCTCGGGAATTTCAAAAAGGACGAAGCTTATTTGAGCAATCTTGAGAAAGAGTTTTTTTCGGATCTTAGATTTCAGGGGAATGCGGTAGCCGAAGGAGCTTTGGCGGATGTTGTTTTTTGGATGGAAGAAAATTTGACTTTTGTTCCTGAAAAGAAAGATCAACTCGTTTTCAAGCGGCTATTCTCTTATTTGGATCAAGCTTTTTATTATGCGAATAAGGATGATCAATTCCAGATGGAAAGATTTTTAGAAAAATTTAATTTTTATAGAACTTCTTTGGATAGTGAAATTTCGTTTTCCGATAAATATTACGTGGAAATTGATAAGTATATGGAGGATTTGGCGATTTTTGCCCCTGGAAGTATGCAACATGATTTGTATAAAAAACTTCTTATTCAAAAGTTTAATGAAGGGCGTGCAGATATCGAAATTGTAGAGAAACTTTGGTTGAATGTTTACAGGGCCATGGATGATTCTCCCGGAATGCTCCGAAATGCTGTTACCGATTATTATGAATATCTTTCCGCAATAATGAAAGATAAGGAGGCATTCAAAAACAAAAATGAATTCGCTTATAAAATTTTTATTTCTTATCAGGATCAATTGTTTGAAAATTTATTTTTGAGATATTCGAATTTTTATCAAACTGTTTATTTTGATATAAAGAGTTTGCTCGAGGAGGAAATTTTATCTTTTTATGAACAGGGGCAGTTGAAAACGGAATTGGGGCAAGATTTCATAAGTAGAAAAATCGATTTCTTGAGGAAGTTGATGAATGTTTTTTTTGATGAATCTGTTGAAGTGCAGGCCGCTAAAGATATTGCAAATAATTTGATTGAGGGAATATACAATTTGACTCCTCCGGAAAGTGCGAGAACTTCTGTGACGGATCTTTTTCAAAGTCAGCTTAGCAATTTGGCGGATTTTTGGGGCTATTTGGATAATGTTGAATATAATGTTTCAAAAGTTTATGGGGCCAGTCATAAAGAAAGATATCAAACTTATCTTTTGGAAAGGGATAGGGTTTGGACTTTCGAGACTATGACGGATGCCGTTTTGGGAGGAGGTGGATCTGTTTCTTCGGGGACAATGGATAAAATAAAAAATGATATTGTAGGCAGATTGATGGATGATAAAAATGTTTCGAATCTGGAAGTGGCCGAAGTGAAAGATCCGAACGCCAGATATGTTCAAGTGAAATATGTTCTTGGTGGTTATCCGGTTGAAGCTATTTTTGATAGAGATGGGAAAACCGTAAAAGATGTTTATGTTTATGATGAATTGATTTCGCATGAGGCTGTGAAGCCTAGTGATTTATTCGTTTTGATAGATGAAAAGTTGTCTGAGAAGTATGACTTGAGTGGTGGGGAGGGAGCTTATGGAATCGAGGAAGCTGTTAAAAACAATGCTGAAAGAATCGCCAAATTATATTTGATAAATAAAAGTAAAATTGCGGGATTTGAAGTCTCTGAGGATAATATAAAATTGGTTGACGAGGAGTTATTGATATACAGAATTGATAAGATG
>JAQVVS010000087.1 GCA_028698865.1 Candidatus Altimarinota bacterium
TTTCAATTATTGTATCCAATGAGCCGCCTTCTCCCATTGCTATTACCGGTCTTCCAGAGGCCATTGCTTCAAGTGGAGTTATTCCGAAATCTTCTATCTGAGGAAAAATGAAGGCTTCACATTCGCTATATAAAGTTTTTAAATCTTCATCTGGAACATAACCCATAAATTCTATATTATCCGCGGATTTTGCGATGAGTTCTTTTTCCATAATTCCCGTTCCCACTACTTTTAATGGTAAACCAAGTCTATTGAATGCGTCTATTATCAAGTCGAATTTTTTGTATGGAGCAAGTCGGCCAACTGCCAAGAAATATCCTTTTCTTTTTTTTGCTATTTTGTAATCGGAATGTTTTATCATGGGGAAAATCACTTCGGAATTTTTTCCGTAATATTTTTTAATTCTTTTTTGAGTGGTGTTTGAATTTGCGATGTATTTATCCACTCTTTCGGCTGAAAGTCTGTCCCAAATTCTAAGTTTGTGGATGTGATCTTTTCCTATGGTTTTTACTATTGGATTCATTTTGTATTCCGAAATATATGATTGCCAATTATCCCAAGCGTATCTCATTGGAGTATGACAGTAGCATATATGTAGAGTTCCCGGTTTCGTTATAACTCCTTTGCTACAAGCGTGTGAGCTGGAAATCACTATGTCAAATTGGCTTAAATCAAAAAGTTCATAAGCGTAGGGCATCAAAGATAGGTATAATTGATGTTTTGTTTTTGCGAATGGGAGTTTTTGAATGAAAGACGTTTTTATGTCAGCTTTTTCAAATCCTTTTACTTTTTTCGGATTGTAAATTGATGTGAAAATCGGAGCTTTGGGGAACATTTTGTGTATGAACAAATTTACTTTTTCGGCTCCGCCTTGAACGGTTGTCCAGTCGAATACCAAAGCTATTTTTGCCCTTGATAAATTCATCTTTGTTTAAGTCGGAATGAGAAAATAATTTACTTAATACTATGGTTTTTCTTTGATTTGAGCAACCGATTTATTTTGAGGAGATGGGGTCTTATTGAAGGTGTAAGTCGAAAGAGCTTTTGTCGTCTTCTCTTTCTTTATCTTGCATTGACTGGGTTTGGGGTTGAGGAGAAGGGTTTTTGATTTGAGATAGAGTTTGGCTTGATTTTTTTATGGCTTCTTTTTGTTCCGTGTATCTTGAAATTACTACTTTTTCATCTTCGCTTAAAGATTCTTTGCTTTTTATTACTGTTTCGAGAATTTTTTTGTATGTGTCTTTTTCATTCATTCTATCAAGCGCTTGAGCCTTGAAAAGTTTAACAACGTTGTTGTCGGGGTCTCTTTCCAAAAGCCTTTCGCATATGTGTAAAACATCGACGTATTTTTTTTCTTTAAACCATAATCCCATCAACTCTATAACCACATCTTCGTCTTTTTTCGCTATACTCGATCTTCTTTTTGATGAAATGTCGGTTGCTAGAATAAGGTGACCGGCTTTTCTGCTTAGCAGGTATTGCAAATACATATACCCTATTGCCACCAAAATTATTATCGGGAATACTATGTTGAATTGTAAAAGGAAATTGTAGAATGCGTGGATGGCTATGGCTATAAATAGGCCTTTTATAACCATTTCTTGTTGGTAGGCGTGGCTTAATGATATGTTAAAAATCTTTGATATGAAATTTGTGGTTTTATATGATTCTCCCGCTAGTTTTTGTTGAGTTGTTATGTCTATGGAAAACTTCCCTATTCCGTAATAGTATCCAAATATTCCTGAGAAAATCATATGTGCGCAGGCTGTAAACACTGATCTGAATAAATACATTCCCGTCAATTCTCCCAAGTTGATTTGAGGCCAAAATTGGTATAAGTAATAAACATTTTCCGCAAAAGAAAATCCCAAGGCCGCTGCCAAACTGTATTTGATCGCATCTCCTATTGTTCTTATCAACAATGTTTTTTTATCTACGAAATAAACCACATACATTTTTATTATTTCTTCCATTGCCCCGAAAAGAACAAAAAGCATTATGTATTTTGCGCTTTGCATCGAGAAGCTTGCTTCTATGAAATGTGATAAATCAAATTGCGGAAATTTTTCCCATAAGACTTGGATTCCTAATAAAAATGGAGCCGTCAAGCATCCCAATCCAAAAACTAAGATTATTACCAATTTGCTTTTTAGTTTTTTGTTGAACAAAATGTAAAGCCAAATAAAGGCAGGGATTCCCGCAAATATGAGAGAGATGCCCAGTAATATTAGAGGGTTTTGGATCATTTTTCATGCCTTGTTAGCTGGAGAGGGCCGTTTTTGCCGCTTCCGTACTTTCTACGGATTGGATTAATTGAGTTAATCCAACTACTTGCAAGATATCGGCAATGTTTTGTCTAGCTTTTGCTATAACCATTTCCCCTCCTCCTTCTGTGATTTTTCCGTAAATATCCGTGAGGTATCCTATCGATTTACTATTCATATATTCCAGATTTTCCAAGTCGAAAATCAGGTTTAGATTTTGAGGATTTGCTTCAAGCAAGGCGTAAATTTCTTTAATTTTTTCGTCTATGTTACTTTCGTCGAGTTGACCTCCGATATGAACGATTTTTATGTTTTTTTCGGGGGTTGATGCTTCTTCGATTGTTATCAATACTTCTGTCATGATTATTTTTGGTTATTTAGATATTTATATTGTTATTGTTGCAGGTTTTTGTTGAACTTGAGGAGCTGAATTTTTCAAGCTTTCTTCGCTTTTCCTGGCATCTTTCATGAATTTTGTTATTGAAATTTTTAATCCTCCTTCTGGTCTGTCTTCAAACTTTATTTCATCTGACCATTCCCCTACTATTTTTACAAGACCTCTTCCTCTTATTCCTGTGAACGCATATCCGGGAGTTTTTCTTTCATTGAATAATTTTTGGAGACCGGCTGCATTTAGTTTGTTTTTTCCTGTGCCCGTGTCTTCTACGCTGATTTTTAAATAGTCATCTTTTTTATATTGAAAGGTTATTCTGATATCGCTTCCAGGAGCCGAGCCGTATTCTATCGCGTTATTGCAGAGTTCATCTATAACTGACTGGAATCTATAAGCCCATTTTTCTTCAAAATTCGTGCTGCTTTTTACCATGTTTAAAGTAAAATCCCTTATTCCAGAAATGAAATAAGCGTTTGTGGGGAGAGTTATTGTGATTTTTACTTCTTGATCTTTGTTTTCCGCGTTTTCCATTTTTATTTTTAAAAACTTATATTATTATAACAAATATTCACCTCTTGGTCAAATCTTCTGCTTGTATTTTTTTAGATTCCTTTATGATTGCTTTAAAAACCGCTTTTTCCATTTTGGTGTTGAGTTTTGAGGTTATCGCCTTTTCTCTTTCCAGATCCGTGATTTTTTGGTCTTTTTCCTTTTTAATTAGCCCTATTTCTCGAATTACGCCCTCTCTTTTTTTCAACAGTGCAATTATTTTCGCATCTATATCATCAATTTTTTTCCTTAAATCCGTCATTTTATTCATAAAAAAGTCTGTTTTTGGCTTGCATTATTTTTCTTTTTTCATTAGATTAGCGCTACATTAAATTTATATCAAGTCTGTTTCTCAGCTTGTGAAATCCTCCCGTTTAAAGCGGGCCATGACACAAAATAATGAGAAGCTGGCGTAAACCAAAAGGATTATGACTAAACAGGAATGTCAAACAATGTTTGAGAATGCGGTCCATATTGGACATCGCGTTCAAAAGTGGAATCCCAGAATGAAAAAATTCATTTATGGGGAACGGAATGGTATTCATATTATCAATCTGGAGAAGACTGTAGAATGTTTAGAGAAGGCGGTTGAGTTTTTGGGGAAGCTTTCTTCCGAAGGAAGGACTTTGCTTTTTGTTAGTACGAAGCCTCAGTCAGTTAAGTTGCTGGAAGAATTGGCGAATGATTGCAATATGCCTTATGTAACTTCCAAATGGATTCCCGGATTGTTGACTAATTTTAATACAGTAAAGACTAGAATTAAATATTTGGCTGATTTGAAAGAGCAGGAAGCGAGTGGAGAATTTGAAAAATACACGAAAAAGGAAGTTTCGAAGTTGAAAAAAACTATGGATTCTTTGGAGCTTACTCTTGGAGGTGTCCAAACTCTTAAGGACAAACCTGATGCCCTATTTATCGTTGATGTTGTTCGTGATCATATAGCGGTAAGCGAGGC
>JAQVVS010000088.1 GCA_028698865.1 Candidatus Altimarinota bacterium
GTCGAGGATCATCCATTCCCTTCAAAAATGGACGGTAAACAATCTTCTTCTTCAAATAATCAAGAGCCCTCTAGGCCTCCGAGACGCCCTCATAGAAAAGGTGGAAATTCACGATTTAGCCGAGGCAGTGATGTTCGCGGAGGAAGCAGTGATGTTCGCGGAGGAATCGGTGTTAGCCGAGGAAGCTGGCAAGGAGCAAAAAGTGCAAAAGATGGCGGACGTTTTGGGGCAAGCAAGTCTCGTTTTGGCAAAGTCAGCAAAAAAAGGCTTAGCGGTGGGAGGCGTCGCAATGGCTAAGAATCTATCAATGGACAAAGCTAAGGCTGTTTATTTTCCCCAAACGCTTGAAAAATATTTATCGTAGAGAAGATTTGTGGCGTAAATGATTCTGCCTTCTTCATCTATGCGAGTCGAACTCGGATAGCTCCCCAAATTATGGACTTTTTCATCCCCAGAAATCGTTTTTGTAAATATGCTCCCCTTACTGCCCGCCTGTTTTTGGACCGTGATTTTGTAAGTATCCACTGGATTTAAACTGAGCTTAAATGGCAATTTGTATTTTATTGTAATTTCTTTTGATTCGCCCGCTTTGAGATCCATTCCAGTATAAAAATATGTTTTTCGAATGTCTATGTCGTACTTTGTCTCCACCGCTCCAGTGGCATCTATAAGCGTACTTCCTTCTGGGACATATACTCTTATTTTTGTGCGATTTTGTCCTCTACCCAAAATATCTATAACAGATTCCGAAATGTTTTTTATCCCGTAGGCGTTCAAGGTTTTTCTCCATTCGCGATAAATTCCCTCCGTAAAATTATGAGTTCTTTTTATCGTTACTTCGTTTGTTATATTCCCAAATTCATCGATGTTAGTGCTGTGCGATATATCTTCGTCTATAAATTTTTCCGACTTTGTTCCTCCGAGAGAAAAAACTATCACGCTCAAATAATCTTCTTTTTCAATGTTCGGCGTTGTTCTTCCGCTGAGCCCTGTCGCGTCAAAAAGGGCTTGCAAATCATTATATCCCGACCACATCAAAATATCTTTTTGCTGAATAGCCCTGTAAATTCTGCTGGAAATTTTTCCGATATATTCTTCTTTCAAAATCGCCTCTTTAAATGCCGGAACAAAAACTTTCAAGATGTGCTTGGGATCTTCATCGCCCCAAATTTTTCCTTCAATCACATAGCTCAAAAGCAATCTGTAATTATCTGCGTTCAATTTTCCAAATCTTCCCACCTGCACTGGCCCTGTTATTTCCAAAAAATCCTTCAACAAACTTTGATTCACAGCTATAACCGTATCGACTCCGGGGCCTTTTTGCTTTTGCATAATCCACTTTATTTTGGCTGCAGAAACAGCGAAATCTGGGGAATAGTTTGCATCTCTGAGTCGCAAATTTTTTGTAAAATCTTGAATTATTTCCGGTGCCTCAATTTTCCCTCCATACGATCCATCCAAATCATATACATCGTGAACATCCATTTTTTCGATGTAGCCATTATTCATGTCTAGAATTATATAGCTTCCGATAAATCCTCCGGTCGGCCTAATCTCGTCGTTATTTTGCAATAAAATCAAATATCTGTGCGGATACCTGTCTCCCAAAAGCTCCAAAATTGCTGGAAAATGTTTAGATGTTTCTTTTAAAGTTTCGGAAAAACTTGCAACATTTTCTTTTAAAAATTCCACCTTCGCCCGCACGTCCGCAGGCAAGCTTTTTACTTCAACCTCATTTATCATTTCTTCCGCCAGCGCCACTTTTTCTATCGCCAAATTCGTTTTCTCCAAGCCAATTTTCAAGGCTTCTGTAATCGACGGATTCGCCCTGTCCTCGTTCGCGTTTTTCGAAATGAAATACAGCGGAATTTTGTTAAATTCTTCCAAAGCATTTGTAAAATGTTCACCAGCTTCCGCAAAATGTTTCCCGCTTTTCAAAAGCAAATCCACCGACTTTACCAGATTCACGTTCTTCGCGTAAAAAGATTGATCCGTATTTACAAACCACAAGCTGTTTTCCGCTTCCTTAAAATGTTCCTGAGCCATATTGAATGACCCTATCGCATTTTCAAATTGTATTTTTGTAGCGTTTTTCCCTGCGTCCACCAAAAAAGAATATCCTTCATAAGCGGATTTTGATATGTTCTTTTCGAGCGATTTTCCTTTGTAATAAGCGTTTAAACTGTTTAGGACAAGCACTATCGCCACTCCTGCCGCCGCTACTCGCAAAAGATTTCCTAAAAATTTTGGAGGAGAATGTCTTTCACCTTTTATATAAACGTATTTGTTCGGGCTTCCTCCTTCCAAATCTTTTACCGAAATGAAATCTTTTTTTTCTTTGAATATTATGTTTTTTTCTCGCACCAAATTTTCTCCGATTTTTTTCTTTGTTTTTTTATTCGAAACTTTATTTCGCAAATCGATTCTTTTGCTTGAATCAGACTCTTTTATGTCTTCTATTTTTTTAGGCATTATTAATCGATGTGCAAATAATTAATTGTCACTATCCCGTCGTTGAAATAATTTTTTCCTGAACTGAATGACATTATCGGCTTCAAATATTCATTCAAATAATTCTCCCCAACAAATAAAGGAGCCAGTTTTTTTATATTGAAGTATGTTATTTCGTCGGAATTTTCGAGGATCGGAGCTATTTGATAATCAAAAATCGCCGTAGATTTCAGATTTTGTTTTTCTTTGCTTGAAATATCTATCGCGTTTTTTACCCCCTCGATATCAGTGGCTATTACAGCTATATTTTCAATTGTTGAATAGTAAATTCCCCAATTTCTTTCTCCTATTTTCAGTCCGTTGATTTTTACTCCTTTGTAATCCGTTTCGCTTTTGTTCACTTCTTCCGGCACCGCCATTATTTCTCTTGTAGTGGTTCCATCAGCCAAAACTCTATCCACCACCGTCGGTGTAAATAGCCCTCCGCTTTTTATAAATTTCTCCATTATTTCCTCCAATTTCAAATCTCCCATCTCTTTTTCTCCCAGTTCCAGAATAATTTTATAAACATTTTTATTATCTATTTCTTCCACTGCCAAAGCATATTCTTTTGTAAGCAGTGGCAATAAATCTTTTCTAAAATCCATGTCTTTACCAAAATGTTTCTGAACATAGCTTTGAATTATAGCGTTTATAAAAGCCATAGATTCGGCATTTCCTCCGGAGAAAACTTCCACCGTTCTTTTTAATTGATATTCAAGATTTACGCCTCCCCAAAAAGCCAAAGCATCCGTAGAAACGAAATTCATCATTCTCGCGTGATATTTTTCTCTTGATGCGATGTATTGTCCACTTTCCAGTTTTTCAGCATCCAGACTCAAAAAACTCTGTATTACAAAGTTGTTATTCATTGCTATCAGCGCAAATCCTTCCGCTTTAAAAATGTTGAAAAATGGAGAGAGAGACTCTATCGACAGGCCTTTTTCACTTAAAATCGGGAAGTTTTGGATGAACCCGTTATTTATTTTTTCGAAGTCGAGATATACAAAAGCGATTTTATTTATAGGCAAATTGTCATTTATTTTTCTGTATTTTTGGAATGAATAAAGTCTTTCTCCTTTGTCTTTTTGTGAATCGATGAATTCTTTTACGGCACTTTTCTCAGCCGAAATAAACACGTAATCCCCTACAAAAGTCGCGTAAAAATTTTCTTTAACAAAATAAATTTCAGCCCCTTCATAGCTTATAACTTCTCCTTTTGAAAATAATTGTTTAGCGCTTTCTTTTTCAGACATTTCAGCAAAATATAATTTATTCATTGCTCCGTTTTCCTTTTCCGAACTCAGAAACACCACTCCCACGGATCTCCCCAGCCAAGAAGCAAGCTCTGTCTCGTAATTCACTTTGAATTGGGTTTCGATATATTTCACAAAATTTTCTTTCGAGTATTCTTGGTGATTTTTCATCAAATCTGTTCCTTTTATTATCTGGCTGTGCTGAAAGTTCGAATTGATTTCCAAAAGTGCGATAACATTTTTCCCCGGAATTATTTTGGCGATGGATGCTGGCTTAAAAGCTTTATTAAAAAGCAAAAAACCGACCATCACCAAAAGCGATAACATTATCAAAACAAGAACTCCACCAAAAATAGCTTGTTTATTCATCACTTTTTTAGCAACTTCTTTTACCTTTGCGGAGG
>JAQVVS010000089.1 GCA_028698865.1 Candidatus Altimarinota bacterium
TACGCTTACTTTTTGTATCATGGACAAAGACTCAAACTCGATGCAAAAAAGCGACTCAGGGCGATTGTGGAGGCGAGCGAGCTTGGGAGTGGTTTTCAAATTGCGATGAAGGATTTGGAAATCAGGGGCGCCGGAGATATTTTGGGAGCGAATCAACATGGAGTTATAAACGTGGTTGGAGTTTCACATTTTATGAGGATGTTGAATAAAGCGGTGGAGGATTTGAAGGCGGGAAGAGTGTTGGAAGGAGAGGAGGAAACGTGGACGGTATCTGTCGAACTTCCCATTCCGGCATACATTCCGGATCTTTATATTCCCGATTCAAAAGATAAAATCAATGCTTATCAAAAGCTTTCTTCCGCTGACACATTCGAATATTTGAAAGAAATAAAGAGCGAGTTTGTTGAAGATTATGGAAAATTGCCGAATGAAGTTAATAATTTGTTTAAAATTATCGAGCTGAAAATGCTTGCGAAAAAAGCCGGATTGGTAAACTTGAAGGCGGAGGCGATCCCGATGAGCAAAGAAAAAGAAATTGTTTTGAGTATGTCGAAAAGGGTGAAACCCGCCAATATTATCAATATGCTCGAATATAATCCTCGTTGGGTAATCAGCGGAACGAAATTGCGTATAAACGTGAGAGATTTGGGGACTGATTGGTTTACCGGGCTCATGAATTCTGTGGATTCGCTTGCGAAGAGGGCGAAGCATGCGGGGGAGGTTAATGGAGGGCAAAAAGAGGGGACTAAAGTCGGCGAGAACGAGGCTTAGAGCCATTTTTTGTGTATTGACTTTTTGAGGCAATACTTGTAAGGTGGGTTCTTGATTTTTTAAAATAATTTATGGAAAAAACAAATACTGTTTATGGGCTTGTGTCAGTTGATAGCTTGAGGGATGAAAGAATCTCGGGGTTGGGACAATACTTTCGGAATAAAGAGGTTCCTTGTGGTTTTGAATTGAGAGAAGACGGAACTTGTGCAGTTTTGATCCGCGGGACAAGGGAGGATCTTTTGGCGGCTTGTGAGGAGGTTGGACTGGAATTAACTTTATCAGAAAAAGCGGACGTTTTTTCTAATTTAAATGGAAAGACCGACTCTATTCCTTCCGATGGAGGACCTCTAGTTGTAGAAGAGTCGATAGAGGGTCGTGCTTATAAAAAATATCGACTTTTGGGAGTAAAAACTGTTTATGATGATAGGTTTATTGGCTTTTTGAAATATATAAGAGAGTATGGAGTTGCTGGATTTGCTTTGAGAGAAGATGATTCTGTTGAAATTTTAACCAATGCTTCTGAAAAGATGGTTGATTATTTTGCCGGGTGGTATGGATTGGAAAAAGCTGATGATTTTTATCAATAATCAAATTTTTGTAATTTTTTAATTCAAATATAATATGGGAGATGCAAACAAAGAAGCGAAAAGAGGGTGGGTAGATCTTGAAATAGAAGCAAATTCACTTAAAGACAGTCGTGTTGGCGCATTTGTTCGTCAAATTACGGAGGCTGAAATTCCTTTCAAAGATCCTGAGATTAACCCTCTTAGCGGAAATGTTGTCGTGCGAATAGAGTCTACTAGAGCTGAAATTGATTTTGTTCTTGGGTGTTGCAAATTGAATAGAGTGAATTAATTTGCTATAATTTGTAGGCTTTCAAAAAAGCTCTTTGAAAAATGGGGATGTATTGGCATTCGACAGGATGGCCCAGAGGTACATGGTGGCAATTCGTGAATTGTAAGGTCTTCACGCTAATCAAGTCCTTACAAACCTAAGTGCTAACTTAGATAAATTGGCTGCTAGACTAGCTGCTAGAGAGTTCGCTTTCGCACCAGCTATGGCTTAGTCGCCTTTGTCTGTTTTTTAACGGACACGTTCATACTCCCGATGTCTGCTGAGGAGTATGGGCGTCATTTAGCAGGCTTTCGATTTATGGCGAGCTTCGGTTATAAATCGGAGACTTAAGAAGCTAAGCGTTTTGCGTTTTGTTTATTTAACAGCCGAACGACGAAAAACAACAAATAGGCTATGATTGTAGAAGGCATTATCTCTCATCTCTGCACCCGGGTTCGACTCCCGGCATCTCCACCAAAAATTATTATTTTGGAAAATGAATTGCTGGAGGAAAATCGACTGTTGTTGATTGGTCTTTTTTGGCTTGTGGATCGACTAAAAAGAAATCGCTGTTTTTGTCCTCACGGATAGAAAGTCCGCAAACTTGTTCCGCTAGGAATCCCATGTTAAATCCTGCGAAAGCAAATTGTAGCTCTCCAGTTGCATTTGCTGGGTCCAAGTTGTTGGCTGTTAAAATTTCCGGAATATTTAAGTCTGCTATTTTTTGGCGAATCTCTGTGATCATTTCTTCGCGTTCTTTTTCAGGAGAATACACTTCTCGCATTAGCTCTAATATTTGCTCATAAATATCAATCAAAACCTGTTGAGCTTCCATAAATTTTTCAATTCTTTCATGAGGTTCGCCGTATGGATTTTTTCTTGGCCAGCGTTTCCAGAGTGGTGGCTTTGTTTCGACTATTTGGCGGAGTTTCAAAAATGCTCCTCCGATTACCGCTTGTTGCCCCCCATTGGCTGCGATTCGGAATTGCCATTCGCTATATGGCATTGAGTAGGCTCGGTCTTTCCTCAGTGGCCTTTGTTTAGGAACAATACTGTCGGGAGTGAATAGCTCAAATTCTTTTTCGGACATAGGGAATTTTAATATTGGGTATTTTTATATCATATTTCTTTGTTATCTAAAAAGTCTTTTTATCCAGCCTAGTTTTTTCTCGGGAACTGGTTTTTGTGTATTTGATTGAGAATCTGGGTTGGCGGGCGGATCTATTATTAATTCTTTACCAGTATTTAAATTTCTTATAGTTAACGGAGCGGAATCATCGTTTCTGGCGATTTGGTTTCTGACTCTATTCAAAAAGAGTCTGCCGGCGTTCTGACGGAATTGGGAAAGAGCCCGAGAGCGTTGTAATGACACCTCGGGCTTTTTCTTTGTGTTTTTTATTTATCACCAGGAGTTGATATTGGTTTTTTGCCGGGCTTTGGGAAGGTTGATCCTGGAGCCGGCTCGTCCTTTACTTCTGGTTGTTTTTTCGGCTTTGGCCTTGTGTGAAATTTTGCAAATCTGGAGGGCTGGTCTTTCGGCTTTTTCCCTAAATATAATTTTATTGGAGAGATTGAGCCGTTTTTGAAATCTTTTAAGTTTAAATTGTCGCTGTTTTTAACTGGAGCTATAGCCCTTTCAAAAGCTAAAAGTAGATTTAAAACTCCTTCAGGTCCGTATATTAATGAGTCAGGGTATTTATTTTTTGCAATAAATTTTTTCCATTCGTTGTCCGAGTAGTCTGTCATTGCGCTTATTTCGAATAAAAGATTGTTTAATTCTTTTGCTTGTTTTCCTAAATTTCCGAACTCAGATAGATCTATGTAGTCAAAATACATAAGAAAATTTAAAGCACTTTCTGATTTCTTTTTATAAAACTCGGGATTTCTTTTTGCGAGTTTTGAGTAAGAAGTTGCATCCACTCCGCCTTCCATGGAGTACGATTTTAAGTTGGGGAATATTTCGCGATCTTTCCCTTTTTCAACATCGGATTCGCCAAGTTCAAAATTAAATTTTTTAATTTCTTCAGCATCAATACTTTCCTTCAGCACTTTTAATTTTTTAGCTGAAGTTCCTTTAACTTTTTCTTTTGTTTCGCTTGTATCAGGCGAAAGGGTTTCTGGAATATTTTGGAATGCTATAGTATTTTTGTTTAAATTTTTATTTTTGACTTTGTGTATTATACCACCTTTTTCTGCAAAATTCAACGCGCTTGTCGGTTAAAATTATACAGGCAATAGGAAAGCCGGCACGTGGAGGTGTTTATTTTTCGATTTTTGTTCCGCAAAAAGTGTATGAATGCTCTTCGTAGTCGGTGCCGTAGGTGAAAAATACTTTTATGTCCGGAAGCATTCGCGATAAATCTTCGTAAGAAATAATGTCTTCGTATGCCAGAGGAATTTTGTCATTTTTGTGATATTTTGCGTAATCTTTTCCGTAGTCTTCAAACCATTCTTCCGCTACTCCCAAAAATCCGTTTGGACGAAGAATTCTGGACATTTCTTTTGCTCCTTTCGGCTTGATATCTCTATGTAAATGGTGAA
>JAQVVS010000011.1:0-4550 GCA_028698865.1 Candidatus Altimarinota bacterium
AATTGGCGGCGTTCTTCAATCACTTCTGCACCGACTTTGCTAATGCCGGTTCCATCGACGAGTATGGGAGTGGATTTCCCAAATTGTATTTTTCGAATGATGTGGAAAGATTTGGATGAGTTTTTTGGAGTTGTTCGAGGGCTTGCATTTTTGTTGTGTAGATGACCGTTTCTACGCCTTCGAGATTTTTTATGGTTTGGGTGAGTGTTTGGATTTGGGTCGGATCGGAAGTGTCTTTTAGATAGATAACCAAATCGACTTTTTTGTTTATGTTTGTGATGGCGTCTTTCGCTATAAAATTTATCGACAAAATAATATTGAAGATAAAAATTATTATCGCGATAACGAAAATGGTGGCGATGGATAAAACTTTGTTTCGCCAAATGTTGTTTGCGGCGAGGATCACTCCTTTTTTGAGAAGGTAAAGTGTGCTTGGTGTATTTTTCATAGGAATTTTTTAATTTGAAGTCATTATACTGTAGCTTCTTTTATAACTTCAAAGTCTTTTTTTTCTGAAAGGGAATTTTTTATGATTGAGGATTTGTACATATCCGGTCTATATGGCTTTAGCCTGATGATTTTCGCGTTTAGGTTCAGGTCGAGAAGGAGTTTATTTATTTTGTATGTAAATGCGAATTGGTCGTATCCGAGAGCTATGATGTCCGGTCTATATATTTTTATCGCTTTCATTTTGTCTTTTGCGTCGCCGAGTATTGCTTTTTCCGTCCAGCTTGTCGCTTTCAGGTTTTCCAATCTAGTTTTTTCGTCGTGGTCTGGATCGGCTCCTTTTATCGTTCTAACTGTTTTGTCTCTTGCGATTATGGCAATAACTTCTGTCCCAAGTTCTTTTGCTTGTTTGAACAGATTTTCGTGGCCGGCATGCAAATAATCAAAGGTGCCAAATACCATTACAAGTTTTTTTTTCGATTCTTCCTTCATTTATTTAGGTCTGGAAATAATAAGTTTATAGCGATAAGCCCCGCAAGTACGAGCATTATAATAGCAATCATTATTATGTCTAATGTTTTGTGGTCTTTTTCGGGATTTGAGAGGGTGAGTCTCAGCGAAGCCAGTCCGTAAATCAGTCCCGTAATCAAAAAAGGAGCATCGAAAGTTTTGTTTACCAGAAATGCGTATTTTATGAAAAGATTATTCATTATGAGCGCGCTACTGCTCAAATGTGCTAGCCCGCTTACCAAAAAAAACACAAGAGCGACTTTTTTTATGTTTTCGATGGTGTGAAATCTTTTTGTTTGTTCCATAACGAGGTGAATTATATTGGAATAGAGGAATAAAGAGAAGTAAATTTTTCGCAAACTCTTCTCTTTCTTACTATTCGCTTTGTTTTTTTATAGTAAATTGTTTATGAGAAAATTACTTTCATTTGGTCGCTTGTTATTGTAGACTCTCAGGCGTAAATAACTTTTGTTTATGTTGAATGAAGATACTATTAAGCATGTTGCGAAGTTGGCCAGACTTGGATTGACTGATGCGGAAGTTAAAAAATTTACCACTCAGCTTTCGGGAGTTCTTGAATATGTGGAAATTTTGAAAGAAGTCGATACGGAAAATGTTGCCGAGACCAGTCAGGTGACGGGGTTGAAGGATGTTTTTGGGAAAGATGAAGTTGAAAAGGGAAAAGCCAGTAGGGAAGAGCTTTTGGGATGCACGGAGTTGCCTATTGATAGTAAACAAGTTAGGGTTATGCCTGCTATAAAATAATTAGATTCCCGCCCTCGCGGGAATGACATAAAAAAGTTATGACGGATTTGAATAAACTTACAATCAGAGAAGTGCATGAGGGGCTTTTGGTCAAGAAATTCACGAGTGTGGAGGTGACAAAATCGTGTTTTGATGAAATAAAAAAAAGAAATAAAGATCTAAATGCTTTTGTTTCTTTGGATGAGGATGGGGCCATGAAGTCTGCGCAGGAAGTTGATGCAAAAATTGCCAATGGCGAAAAAATCTCTTTGCTTGGAGGAATTCCTGCCGCTGTAAAAGATTTGATAAATACTCGTGGAATAAAGACGACTTGTTGTTCTCCGTTTTTGAAAGATTTTGTTCCGCCTTATGACGCGACTGTTGTTGAAAAGTTGAAGGCGCATGATTTTGTGATGCTTGGGAAAACGAATCTTGATGAATTTGCGTGTGGGGCTTCTACTGAACATTCTTGTTTTGGGGTTACAAAAAATCCGTATGACCTTGAGAGAGTTGCTGGAGGGAGTAGTGGTGGAAGTGCCGCGGCTGTTGCAGCGGACATGGCTTTTTATGCTTTGGGAACGGATACGGGAGGCTCTATTCGTCAACCTGCCAGTCTTTGCGGTACTTATGGAATGAAAGTGACTTATGGTCGTGTGAGTCGAAGTGGCGTGACGGCGATGGCGTCGAGTTGGGACACGGTTGGGCATTTTGCGCGAAATGTTGATGATGTCGCCATTGTTTTGGAGGCGATTGCGGGTCGAGATGTGAAAGATTCCACAACTCCGGATATAAAAGTTCCGGATTATTCCAAATTTTTATCTGCAGGAGTAAAAGGGCTGAAAATCGGCTTGCCAAAGGAGTATTTTGGGGAAGGGATTGAGAAAGAAACGGCGGATACGGTAAAAGCCGCGGTTTTGAAATTGGAAAAAGAAGGAGCGCAGGTTGTGGAAGTTTCTTTGCCTTCGACGAAATATGCTGTTGCGGTTTATTATATTACGATGCCTGCGGAACTTTCCACGAATTTGGAGAGATTTGATGGGATTCGTTATGGGAAAAAGCCTGCGAATGAGCCTGATAATTTGGTGGATTATTATTTTGCGGCGAGGGCGGAAGGGTTTGGAGATGAGATAAAAAGGAGAATTATGATTGGAACTTATGTTTTGTCGGCCGGATATTATGATGCTTATTACAAAAAAGCTCAAAAAGTTCGCACTGTTATTATTCAGGATTTTGTAAAAGTTTTTGAAAAGGTGGATGTGCTTATTGCTCCGGTTTCGCCTTTTCCGGCTTTCAAAATAGGGGAGTTGGTGGACAATCCTTTGGCGATGTACATGGCGGATGCTTTAACTATTCCGGCGAGTGCGGCGGGGCTCCCAAGCCTTGCTTGTCCTGTGGGAATGTCTGCAAGTGGACTTCCTATTGGTCTTCAGGTGATTGCGCCACAGTTTAGAGAGGATCTTTGCTTGCAAGTGGGAGCTAGAGTGTAGGAACTTTAAGAAAATGATGTTCTGCTTCGTCAACTTCGGCCGCGTGGTCTGAGTTTAGTCAGTCTTGACACGGAGATTTTTTTATTTATAATGACGGCGATTTATTTTTAAAAATTTGTAAATATGGATAATAAAAGATCTGAAGATGCTGGAATGGTTGACGTGGCTGGGTTTGGGTTTGATGCTGAGGTTGGTGTAAGTAGAGAGGTTGAAGAAGGTGCTGATAACGGTGGAGATTCTTTTTTTGCAAAAGGGAATATCAGACTAGTTGGAGATTCTTTTGTTGTTAAGGGGATTACTGAAGAATGTATGAAGGAAATTAAGGCGGCTGGAGAAAATTTTCTTGTGGATGCTTATAATTTATCTGCTGATGCAAAGAAGGCTTTGGTTGATGCTGATTTTTTTGAAGTTTCAGTTTTCGGCGTTACTCATGGGGATAGAAAATTCCATAGTCAAAGGGCTATTGCCAATCCAAAAATTTCTTCTGCAGAGGCAACCGCTTCTGATATAAATGAAAGAGTTTTGATGATTGTAAAAGAGGCTTGTGAATTGGCGCTGGCTTGGACGAATGATTCTTCTGAAAGTGGTCGAAATTCGTTTGCTCAAGTTGCAGTTAAGCCTATTTATCCAGCTTAAAAGAGAGATAAGTTGTCTTTTAGTGGGGTTTCCGCTTTTGTTTTTTTGTCCGGTGATTTTTTTAGTTCTTCGGTAGATTTTACGATGTCGTTGTTTGACATGAGGTCGAACATTTTTCCTTTTGTTTCAAGGATTTTTGAGAATTGCCAACACATATTGAAAATCGCTCTTTGACTGTTTGCGATCTCGATACTTTCGATAATCATTCCTATAAGTTCGGTTTTGAAAGAAATGATGGAAACTTTGTCGTCGTAAATGTTTATTTCGTTTGTGAAATCAAACTTTGTCGGGTCTACTAAGCACATTTCGCGAAAATATTTTTTGTCTTCGGATTTTACTATTTCTCCTTCGTGGTCTTTTAAACAAATTCCTCTGAGAAAAATTTTCTTTTTGGCGCGTTTTTCTACATAATCGTCGTCATATGTAGGCCAAATTTTTCTGATTTCGCTGGAATTTGAAAAATTTAAAATTTCGGTTTTGCTGGAAAGACTGTCTGAGTAGATGGCTTTTATCCCTTCAATTCCTTCAAAATATCTTATTCTCGGGTGATTTGTTTCGCCAGAAAGTCTTTTGAATTCCGGGAGGGCGGATCTCAAGTCGTTTGTTTTTTTCTCAAATTGGTCAACTACGACTTCCGGGCTTAGAGCTGTGAAATAACTGATTTTCTTTTTTGTGAAATAGCTTACGAGTCCGCGTGTTTTTAGTTTTTCCAAGATGTCGTATGTC
>JAQVVS010000011.1:4560-16516 GCA_028698865.1 Candidatus Altimarinota bacterium
CTCTGTTTATGCCTGCGCAGGATCCGATTGATGAAACCACTGATGTGCCGTTTTTTAAGCAAGCGAGGTACACTTTGGCTTCTTTGTCTGTGAGTCCGATGTTTTTTAGGACTAAGGTAAGCGAATCTTCCATGTTTGACTTTAATTAGTTGTAGAAAATTTCAACGGATTGAATTATCGTGGAGTGGGGGAATTTTTTCAATGCGTTTTTTTTGAAATTACTTGCAACAGTTGATAATTAATTTTTCAATAGCCAGTTGAAATTCGGAAGTGTTTCCGGCGACGCTTTTAATGATGCCGGTTTTTACTTTGCGGTCTATTTCGAGGAGGGTTTTGTAGATATTTTCGATTTGTGGAATTGTGAAATTTTTCGCTTGGCGGGCGGATGTTTGGACTACGAATGGATGTTGTTTGAGTTTTTTTATCATTTCTCCTTGGGTTTCGTTTTTTTCGATCAATTCTCTCGCTTGTATGAGAATGCGAAAATGTCTTACTATCATAAAGAAAATCATTCCCGCTTCTTCTCCGCTATCGATTAGTATTCTGAAAATGCGGAGCGATTCTTTTACATTTTTTGCAGCGATGGAGTCCGTGAGTTTGAAAATGGAGGAAGATAAGGTGGGGGAGACCATTTCATCGATCATTTTTTGGGTGATTTCTTCGCCGTTTGCGTATGTTGCGAGTTTTTCCAATTCCCCGAATACAAGCCATAAATTCATACTGCATTGTGTGCTTAGGTAGAGCGCGGTTGATGAGCTGATTTTGATGTTTTCTTTTTTTGCTTTGTCGAGAATTTGCTTTGTGACTTCTGCGGGAGAAGGAGTTGAAAATTCTTTTACCGTGCCGAGTTTGTTGATTTTTTGGTAGAGAGAAGTTCTTTTGTCGGGCGTAGTTGATTCATAAAATATTATCAATGAAAATTCCGGTGTTTTTGATATGCTTTCCGCGACTTTTTTTTGGGCTTCGGCGTTTGCTTCAGCTAAGAAGTTTTTTACAATGATGAGCTTTTTTTCTGCGAGAAACGGCATGGATTGAAGATTGTTTTCAAAGTCTGACGGATCTAGTTTTTTCCCTTCGATAATTTCTATATTCGTTTCATCTCCGTATTTTTGGGCGAATTGTTTTTGCCAATGTTTCAGATTTTGCAGACTGCTGAAAGAATCTTCTCCGTGAAAGAGATAAATGTTGTTATTTGTCGTTTCGCTTGTTTCTTTTTCCGATTTTGGCACTTTTTTGTATGGATATATAATCAACTTCCTTAGAAAATTCTCCTTGGAAGCTGATTATATATCCCGTTGCTTTTAGTTCGCAACTCTTAATTGTGCGATATCTAGTAAATCGGTCAATCCCGGAGGCGTGTTCAAAATAATTCTTTGATCGTATTTTATGACGATTGAGCCTTCGTTTTGGAATGGATTTCCTGATCCTTTTCTACTCATGAAAAGGTCGTAAACATTTCCGACAAGGCTTCCTCGAATGGTGAGGAGTTCGTAGCTTTCGCCTTTGTCTCCTCTGTCTATGGGCTGGATTTTGCCTTTTGTGCCATCTTTTGTGTCTATGGCCACGAATACTCCGTCGAGGCGGGTGACTTTCGGATCGATTTGGATGTTTCCGTTAATGACGATGAAGGCGGCGGATGGGATGGATTTTGGGTTTGTGAGATTTTGGATTGTTAGAGAAGCGTCGTCATAAGTGATGTCACTATTTATGATTAGATCGGCGTTTTCGATTATGTAGGTGCGGGCGGCTGGGATGCTGTCGTTTTGTTCAGCTTTTACTTTGAGTTCTTGATCTATTTTGTGATCATTTTTTGTGTAGTAAACGCCGTTGGTCCATTGCTTTTCTGTAATTTGGCGAGTCAATTTTGTGACATTTGTTTGAATGGCTTCGTTGATAAATTTTTCTTTCCATTGAGTTGCGACTTCGGCTTTCATGGAACAGACCGAGCTGGAGAAATTTTCAAGGGCGTTTTCGTCTAGCTTTAGATCCTTAAGTTCTGCAAGACTCATTTTGCAGATGTCGTGCGATGGGGATGCCCATGTGATTGGGTCTGTGGTTTGGGTTGGGTCTCCTCCTGAATCAACTG
Source organism: Candidatus Altimarinota bacterium (assembly GCA_028698865.1). GTDB lineage: Bacteria > Patescibacteriota > Gracilibacteria > UBA1369 > LOWO2-01-FULL-3 > CAINDQ01. The sequence continues at coordinate 6,647 of JAQVVS010000011.1, forward strand.
TTGTTTGTGGAGTTTCAGGTGTGGGGCGGAGGATAAGGCCGGTTGTTGAGTCTAATTTGTAGCAAGCCAGGTTGTTTGAGGTATTTATGGGAGTATGGAAAAATACATCTCCGCTTTCACGAGTGATGATGGCTGGGCAGGGGATGCTGACTACTACTTTATCGCTTTCTCCGTCATCGTCCTCGGTTTCGAATTCAACTGTGTTTTCCAGTTTTATACTACAGTCATCTCTTTGTGTAAGGGTTAGACAGGTTGCGGTATCCGGTTCGGCATTGTTTTTGTATTCGTAGAAGATGGTGACTTCATCTACATTCTTTAAACCCTCTAATTCTATTTCCCCAAAATTCTTTTTGTTTGTGTTGTATTTGGAGCTACAGGACTCAGCTTTTTGCTTGATGTTTAGATCTTTATTTACTTTTTCTAATCTGCTTCCGCTGGTTATCCATAGTCCGTCATCGCAGTGAGTTTTATTGTCGTAGAATATGGCGACTCCTTTGATGTCGAAGTTTTTATTTCTTATATTGCTTGTAATAGTTTCCGGTTCAATGATAGTGGCTTCTTTTACTCCGTCCGGATAGAAAGTGACTTTGTATGTGGCTTTGCTGTAGAATTGGTTCAAGATTCCGTATCCGTAAGTTAATGACTCTCTGCAAGAGGATGTATTATATGGATTTATGATGCATTTTTCGATTTCAGGATTTGGATTATTTCCACCACCGCCACCGCCACTTTTTTTGTATTCGTAAGTTTTGTCACAATTTGTGCCGCCGGATAGATCTCCGACCGCTTTGATGTATACAGTGTGAGTTTTGTTGCATCCCGTCCATTCGATGCCATCTTCAAATTCCTCTATTGAAAATTCTTCCTCCGTATTATTACATGTTGAGGAAAATTCAAACTTTCCTGTGAAATCTCCCAGATCACTGGAGTTTTCTAGTGTGTAAGTAACTGAATCATTATCGCGGTCGACATCGACATCAATATTTTCGCAAACTTCCTCTTCTTCCGGCGGTTCCACGAAAGTATCAAAATTTGCTATACATACCTTGTTTGGATCATTTGTCGCCGCTTTTACGGTGATAACAGTGGCATTGTCCGGGATTATCATGAAAACGGTTCTTCCTTCGGGAACTGTGATTTCAGGGGTCGCATTTATTGGCGTTCCTACAAAAAATACTCCTTGTGTTGTGGAAAATGTTACAAGTCCTTCCATTTCTGGATTGTATGTAAGATTTGCTCTCAATTGATAAACTCCCGGCTTAAAATTATGTCCCGCTGGCCTGATTACAGGAGTTCCGTTTACTATTTCAGTGACCTCTATGGATTCACAAATTATTTGTTTTTCTGGTAAAGCCAAAAGTCCTCTCGATGCATTACAAGGATCTTCATATCCTACGGCCTCCACACGGAAAGCGTCGGGGCCTTCTTGATCTGCGAATGGCAGGAAGTATATTGATTGGCCATTTGTGATGACTTGCGGTTGAGTTAGCTCATATAACGGATGAGTCGGATTGGTCGCTTCGAATTTTGTTATTCCGCCAAGAGCTATCAGTGTATTTAAAATAGTAGGGTTGGTAGAGAAAAGTCCTTTTGCTGGGACAAATCGATTTTGTGCGTTTGTTTGTGTTTTGTTGTAAGCGGCTAGAGCTCTTACTTCATAAATAGTGTTTTGTTTTAAATCTCCAGCAACAGGAGTTCCGGATCCATCGATTACTCTCAAAAACATTGATTTACAAACTGTCGGTTCTTCCGGTAAATCCAAAAGTCCTCTCGATGCATTACAAGGATCTTCATATCCTACGGCTTCCACGCGGAAAGCGTCGGGGCCTTCTTGATCTGCGAATGGCAGGAAGTATATTGATTGGCCATTTGGGATGACTTGTGGAGCTTGCATTTGCTGAAGGTTGTTGTATTCAGGGTGAGTTGGGTCGTTGGCAATGGCTTCTGTTATTCCGCTCATCGCTGGCCATAAGAGGAAAATTTTTGCTGGAGAGAAAAGTCCTTTTGTTGAAACGAAGCGATTTTGTGGGTTTGGCTGTGTTTTGTTGTAAGTAGCCATTGCTCTTATTTCGTAAATTTTGCTTTGAGCTAAATCTCCTGTGATAGTATTTCCGGCATCATCTTTTACGCTTATCATCATTGATTCACAGACTGTCGGTTCTTCTGGAATAGCTGCTAATTCCAGCATTTTTGTACAAGGAACTTCATAATTTACTGCGCTGATTCTCATAGCTCCTGTTCCTTCTTGATCATTTAGCGTAAGGAAATAGACCATTGCCTCGTCTGGGACGGTTGTTGATGATAGATATCCCTGAGCTTGCGCTTGTTCTCTGGTGAGGCCTCCAGATGCTTGTAGAGTTTGCAAGACTTGTTTTTGCCCAAGGATTACTTTGCTTGGGGCATATTTTATTTGAGGATTTTCCGGAGGATTTGTGTAAATGGCTTTCGCTGTGATTCCATGAATTTTGTTTTGAGTAAGTTCTCCCACGAATTTATCTCCGTAATCTGTGAAAATTTTCACATCAAGCAGGTCGCAAGTGGTTTTTGGAATAGCGGCTAAACCTAACTTTTTATTACAGGCTTCTTCAAATCCCACCGCTTCCATTTTGATTGCTTCTGCTCCTTCTTGATTGCTGAAAGGAAGGAAGTAAATAGGAGTGCCGTTATTAACAATTAGAGCTGGCTGAGGGAATATATTCATTGCTGTCGCTTTTTCTATTGTTAGTCCTCCGTTGTTTGAGTCCAATAGGTATTGTAATATCGCGTCATTTGTTGCGTAGATTCCTTTTGTAGCCGTGTATTTTATTTGAGGATTTTCCGGAGTGATGTTGAAATTTGCAGTGGCCGTTATTTTGTAAATTTTATTTTGAATGAGTGTCGGATTTTCCCCCATAAGATTTCCTGTGTCTGGGTCTGATACTGAAATTTGCATGTTTTGACAGATGAAATCTATTTGAATATCCTGGGTTCTGAATGATTTATTACATTCTGGAGTGTTTAGAGTTTCATCTTCTTTCCATGATTGGTTTACTGGATGAACTGATACTGCGCCGTCGCCAACATAATAAACGGTGGCTGGAGGAGCGAGGATTATGGAATTTTTATCTAATATTTTTACATAATTGCCACTTAGGTATTTATAAAATCTTCCGTTTGGATCGTTTGATTCCCATTTTAGCCCAAGAGTTGTTGGGTCAGGGTGTTTGCTGTTCGTGAAATACAGTCCGTTGTATTGAAATTTGTGAACAGTGACAGTTTTTCCGTCTATTGTTGCTAAAACATTGTCACTGTTTTTATGGGTGACATCGAGATTTGAACAAATTCCATCCGGTTCAACCGGAATGGTGAAAGTTGCGGTACAAACGGATTGGTTTAATTGTGCCAATTCTTGTGTTGATGGAGTTAGGACAGAGTTGTAGGACTCAGTTGTTTTTACCAATTTTGCGGTGATGACATCTGTGAATGCTCCGGAATAATAGGTTTTTCCTGCTAGAGAGGTTATGAGATTATTTCCTTTGCTTGTATATGTTCCGTTTGATTCTTGTTTGTAAAATTTTCCTGCTGGATTTGAAGTGGTCCAGTGTATTCCCGTGGTGAAAGGTAAAAATGCTGAGGTTGAGGTTGGAAATCCCGATGTTTTTAGTGTGTGTAGATATACTGTTTGTGAGCCTATTTGGACATATTCGGACGTAACGCTTCCGGAATCCAGTTTTGTACAATAGTTGATGGCTGGGTCTACGGTGATTGATTTTGTACAGGCTATCGTTTTTAAATTTGGATCATCTTGGCCTGCGCTATTTACTGGGTAAACCGTTATGGTTCCTTCGCCGGTGTAATATATTGTTTGGGCGGAGGTGTTTGAGGCTATGTAGGTATTGGCAGTTCCGACTGGAGAATAGAAAGTAGGAGTTTTGCTATAAAATCTTCCTTTTGGATCTGAAGAAGTCCACTTTATTTTTGTTCCGGTTGGAATTTTGTTGTCAGAAAAGGTGAGGCCGGAGTATGTGATTTTGTGAACTGTTTGTATTGGGCCCATCAATTCTGGTTTTGCCAAGACATTGTCTGCGCTGTTGTACGTGAGGGATAGGGAATTGCAGATGCCGGGGAAGGTGAAATTCGCTTGGCAAACATTCGGATTTAGATAGTCTGGGATTGGGGTTAATTCGGTTCCGGAATTGCTTACTCTTGTTAAAATTAAAGTTACAGGTCCGTTGCCTGTATAGTAAATTTCAGGTTTGTCTAATTTTGTCAAAATTGATCCTGTTTTAAAGGTTGTTGCTGTTTTGGATTCGTAAAATCTGCCGTTTGTGTCAGTGGAGATCCATTTGTATCTTGTGTCCTCTGGGAATGGGATAGTGGTTCCTGTTTTTAAAAATGTTAAATTTTCTTTGTATAGTCGATATAGTTTTTTATTATCTTTTTGTAATCCTGTATCTTCTTTTTCCGCAGTCAAGGTTTCACAATAATTTTTCGTTACAACTGCATCAAAATATGCAAAGCCACTGTATCGGTAGCATCCTGGAAGTCTATCCATTTTCAAATACATTTTATTACCTTCAAAAACCGGCGTTACGGTGATACTTTGTTTTGGTTGTGCGGTGTCAAAAGTAATGTTTGTTTGATTTTTAATTTCAAAAATTTTATCTCCGTTAATTCCGTTTACATTTGCAAATTTTACTTTTGCGCTTCCCGATACTGGTTCAAGCATTAATCCCAGTGAACCTAGAGCGATTTGAGTGTCGTCAGTTATTTTTCTTACTGTTGCATTAATTTTTTTAATGGTATTTCCATTTTGGTCTTTGTAGTAAACATCGTCGGCGTATATAAATCCTCGTGGGCGTAAAACATTTTCATAAGTCGAATCTTGAATATCGTTCAGCTCAATTCCTACCTGCACATCTCCTGTTTTTCCGGCGTCTGGAGATCCGTTTGTTCCTCCATCATAACTATCTTCTCCGTTGTTGTGAAAATATACTCTAAATCTTACGGTTTCTCCTTCTTTGAAATAGTGAGTGTTTGTTCCGTTTGTAGTTGGGGTATTGCTGTACCAGCCGTCGCAGTCTGAATTTGTGCAATATTTGCCAACTGTAAAATATCTTTCGTCACCGTTGCTGTGTGCACTCCCCAAGTTTGGGTTATTAATGAAATTGTTAAAACTTGGGTAGGAAAGGCCTATGCCGCCTTCCACATATGGGATTGATGGTCTTTCTGGAGAATAAATTTTTATGTCTGTAAATTCTGCGATTGCTGAATTTGTGCTCCCGTTTAGAAGAAAAGTTGTTGCTAAAATCAATCCTAGAAAGATAGATTTTAATTTTTTGATGGTTTTCATGTGTTTTTGTTTAATTTATTTTATTATTAATTATTATTATTCGTTTGCTTTTTCTGGGGTTGAGTTGTCAGTTGGGGCAGCGGTTCCAGTGGCTATATCGGGGGTTTCGGCTGGGATTTCATCGGTTGTTTCAATATCTCCATCGTGGGTTTTAAGCTTTTTTGGAGAAGCGGACTCGTTGTCTTTTGTTCCTTCGTTGCTTTTTTTACCATCTTTCTTATCATCGTCTGGCTTAGATTTTGGTCCTTCTTTGGCATATTTCCCTTCTTTTGGCTTTCTCGTCCCCCCATAAGTCACTGCTCCGATCAGATCCACATATCCAAAGGCTTTTGTAAGTTCGGCATTTAGGGTGATTTCGGTTGTGTTTGTCTCTCCCGTGGCTTTTATAGGATTGTAGATTCTGATTTCGATATCTTCGTGAACTGCGAAACTTGGGTTGGTACATTTTGCGAATGCGCCACCTAGAATTACAGTTTTAGACATGTCGATTTCGATTACGTATTCTGTTCCTTTTGCTGTTTGTTTGAATACGCCGTTTTCCCAAGGATGTTGTTTTAGTTGAGCTTTTCTTAAATTTTCAACGAATGTATTGAACTCAAGTAAAGCGTCTTTGTTTTTTTCGATTACTTCAACAATTGCTTTGTCTCTAGCTTCTCCTTTTAAGTCAGGATTGTTGAGCGTTTCTACGATTTCTATAACTTTTTCAGAATTTCCCTCTTTGGAAAGAAGTTCCAAAGCTTTGATTCCATATACTTTTAAGACGAAAGGGGATTTGAAGTAGTTTGTCCATTCTTTGGCTTGTTCTGCTTCATCTTTATTTTTATCCAAAAGATCTTCAGTGCTTTTGATTTTTCTTTCTAATCCTCCGGGGCTAGCAATTTCCAGAAGGATAAGGGCTAATTCATATTCTTTCATTTTTTCCGGATCTGCTTTTCTTTCGTCTTCGCTGTATTTTAGGGCGTTTTCGTAATTTTTCTGAGTTATATCTAGGAATCCATAACCATGAATAAGACCTTCCTCTTTAGGCATTGTGTTATATCCGATGATTCTTTGCATGGAAGGCGTTTTTTTGCCTTTTGCGTCCACTTCACGTGAAGCTGACAAAAGGGTGCATCCTTCCGGAAGTGCGGAAAGTCCAAGGCTTCTGAAGTCTACCGGAGGTTTTGCGTTTAAGGTTGCTCGTAAATTGTCGTAAAGATCGTGAATGAATTTTTCTACCAATTCTGTTTCCGGAGTGTTTATTTTTACGCCATAAGTTTGGAATAGGGTAGTTTTTGTCTCTGCGAATTGCGAGAGGAATTTCTTTTTTGTGAAATTTATTCTTTGTTCAAGTCTCTTTGAAATTGCTTCGTTTATTTTTTGGTTTTCGGCGTCTTGTTTTTTAATTTCTGCCGAGCATTGTTTCAATACTTCTGAGGAATTTGTGACGCTTGTGATATCTAGTCCGGACGCTGGAATTGTGTCCCATGAATTTGCGTCATTTAAGTCATAATTTCTGACGTAAAAGGCTGTTTTTTGATTTTCGTCTACGATAATTACGTCTCTTTTATTCGTGATTTTTACAGTGAGGTGTTCCATTCCTTTACCTCTGACTTTGAATTCTTTGGTTACAAAACAACCTGGTTCCAAAACCAAATATTCATTGATGTTGGCTGAAAGTTTTTCGTGTCTTTGTTCGTGTAGATTTGTCGGCATTTTGTCATCGCTACTATGTGGGTAAATAATGCTCCACCATTTTGGTCCAAGCAGACTCATTACTTGTTGATGTTGTGTTTCTCCTAGCTTTGATGGGATTGATGTATCTTGTTTTGGGCATTCACTCCATTTTTTATCTACTAGATTTGATAATGCCGTGTCGTCTCCTATGTCTGTGAGTTTCGCCAAATCTTTCTTTATGAAAGGGAAGAAGGTGTCATAGGCAAACTTAATCATTTCTGGAGTAAGCTCAGCTAGATCTGCTATATCCTCTTTGCTTTGGTTTAGAGATTTAAATTTTCTTTCAGAAATTTTATCCTTTTTTGCTAGATCTTCTGTGCCGATTTGGTAATCCAAATGTGTAGGAGTGAATTTAGAGGCTTCGGATTCAAGGCTTTTTAATTTGTTTTTTTCTTCATCGGTTTTTGCAGAATCGTAGTCGAGAATGTTGCCTTGGATGTTTTCTGCATTCATACCTCTGGTAGGCATGAATTCATCTTGGTCCGGAGTCATTCTTAATGATAAAGGAGAGAGAGTTTCAACCGTTTCTCTGTTTCGGTTTCCTTCCATGGATTTATCTGTGCGAATAGTTATGACATCTAGTAAATTCGTAGTTCCGACTCCATCTTCATCTCTGTCGAATGGAAATGGGAAGTTGAATTTTTCTCTGCTGATAATTAAGTTGGCGATATTTCCAACCAAGAATAATCGGCCGTTTTCTTTTACTAGTTTTAGATCTTTTATTAATGGATCAATATTGATTTCGATGTTTCTATCCTTATAGTTTTTAATAATTAATTCTGTTCTTTTTGTTTTTTCGTCGTAATTTAATTTTATTTCTGCTGGTTTAAGTCTCACGTTGTATTGATTCATGTCTGTGGTCAAATCTCCTGAATCTGAATATTTTTCTGTGCGTGATTCGGTTCTTGTTCCAAGCCCAAGATTTGTTCCAGGTTTGTAATATAAATCGGGTCCTTTTTCTCTGAAGGCTACCTTCTCTCCTTTTAACCATTTATTTATTTGGGCATCTATTTCTGTTGAAGATAGTGCTTTGCTCAAAGCTGTTGTTTCTTTCAAACTAGGGATAAAAGCTTCAAATTCAGATCCCGGAATGTAGATTTTGAAGCCCATGCAAGCGGCTCCTCCTGAAGTTCTTTCTTCCGTTGAGTCCAAGTATGCAAATCCGACTCCGACGGCGGCGATCCAATATGGAGATACATCTTTGTTTACTCCTTCTTTTAGGCTATTTATATAGCTGTCTACCATTCCTACGAATAATTTCGCTTTTTGATCTTCGTTAAGCATTCCAAAAATTCCCGGATGTTCTTTTTCAATGCTTTCGATATTTGTTTTTACTACAGGGATATCATTGAGTAATCTTATTACGTTTTCTCTCTTTTCTTTCGAGTCCATAGTTGGCCATTTTTCCAAAACTGTTTTGAGAGGGGAGTTTTCTTTTGCTTTTTCTTCTTGTTCTTTTCTGCCGACGTCGATTCTTCTAGTCCAATCAACTCCAATATTTCCCAAAGGAAGCACGAATGGGGGAACCCAAGTTATGGCTCCGCCCGCTCCTACTTTGAAGTCAACTCCTTCGATACCGAAAATATTTTTTTCAGTATTGTTTAGTTGAATAACTCCTCCGGCAATGCTCCCTCCCATAGTCATCGTGACTTCACGGTTATTGTTTCTTACAAGGCTGACCGTTAATCCTAGCGAAGGGCCGTTTGTGCCTAAAGCAAAGGATAAAGTTAACTCTTCGTTGACTTTTAAAGAGGTCCCTAATCCTGCGGCTTTGAATTCTCCGTCTACTCCAAAAGCGATATATCCAGCTCCTACTAAGGCGTGGTATGTTTGGATGAGTTCTTTGGGGTTGACTTTTTTGTCTTTTTTTAAGGTTTCAAGGATAATTCTTTTTGGATCGTTTTGAGGTAATGAATCTATGATTTCCATTACATTTTCTTTTTGGTTGTCGGCTTTTTCGTTTTTATCGCCTATAAATCCGATTTGGAAAGCCAGCATTAATTCCGGATTTGTTTCGGCTAGATCTAGGACTTTGTCGATTTTGTCTGGGTTTAAGCCCTCTAGAGTTGTGATAAGGGTTTCGACTTTTTCGAGTTTAGCTTTTTCTTCTTCGGTTTTATCTTTTTTGAATAGGTATTCGTGAATTCCTATTTGTAGGCCTTTTATTATTAATCTTGTGATTTCTTTGGCGATTTTGCTTTCTATGAGGACTTTCTGTCCTTCCTTGGATCCGTCCGTGTTTTCTCCATCCAACCTATAGAATTTCGGATCGTTGAATAGGATGGCTAAAGCGGCTTGAGGATCGTAAAATCTTTGGAACATTCCACGGTCTACATCCATTTGATTTCCGTCGAGGATTGCCATAGACATGCTTTCTGAAATGGCGCTTTCTGCGAAGGCTCTTTTCCATGCATTCAAACCTTCTTTTTCGCTGTATTCAAAGAATTTGAAAGCTTTGTCGGTGATTTCTGCGTTATGGTCGGTGTCTCTATATGTTTCAATTGGGTCCGGAGCTTCATCTTCTTCTCCGAAATCTAAAAAGTCTGAGGCTTCTGGAGTGAATTTGGTTGTGCTCATATTTGCCATTGCTGTCAAAACTTCGATGGACGGGTTGACGACAAGTCCAAAAATTTTGTCGTATAAGGCTTTGACTTGTTTTTCTTCATTTGTATCTTTTAGAGGAGTCGTGTCGGCGGCAAGTTTTTTTGTGAGTTTTGCCAGATTTTGAAGAACGGTTTTTAAAAGTTTTGGGTCTTTAATTATAGTAGAGATGTCTTTATATGGGTTTGGTTCGAATTCTTGGCTTGTTTCAGTCCCAAAGC
>JAQVVS010000090.1 GCA_028698865.1 Candidatus Altimarinota bacterium
TTAAATTTGCAGAAACCAATCGCTGAAGGTATTTAGCATCTCCAGTCTCTTCATATTTTCTGGCTAGTTCCCACTCTTATTCTTTTGGGAGCATGGGAACTCTTATTATTTCTTCAAAATATTGATTAACCGCACTTAAGGATTGTTAATTTCTTCTCTTGATTACCTCCTCTTGAGGAACAAAGTCTTTATTTTTTTCTATTCTCATATTTTAGGATTTATAAAACTATACATTTAAAAAGGAGCGTACCTTTTACATTAAAGACTTCTAAAAGTCAAGTCCCGAATTTCGCCGAAACAAAGAAATTTTGAAATAGGGGCTCTGCTAAACTGTTATAGATTCCCGCCTTCCCTCCAGAGGCGGACTGACGCGCGGGAATGACACAATAATAGCATCTTTGTTACGCTAAACTTTTTATGTAAATACTCGTAATTATGCTAATATGTGAAGGCCATAATTTATACAAATGAATTTATGCAAAGAGATTTTTCAACAACTGGAAAAGGCAAGAATCCTTTATGTGATTGTAGGTGGAGTTGCTGTGAATCTTTATGGATATAGTCGTTTTATGGGAGATATTGAGGCCTTATTAAAATTGAAAAGCTTATGAAACGTTCGAATATAAATATCGAGCAATTGAGACGCAATAAATACACTTCTGCGGAAGAAAAGCTTGATTGGTTATATAGCGCTTTGGAGTTTGGGAAGGCGAAGAAGGCTGTGATTAGCTTGAAGAAGGGCTGACTGGATTAGCTATCCATTGATACCTTTATTCCATATGGAGACAAGGCTTTTGCTAGGATTGTTCTAATAACAGAACTGCTTCCTCTTTCTAAGTCATCTCTCACAGGATGTTCAATATGACTAAATCCTCCACCTTGTGAATTAGTTAAATAGGCAGGATTAATTTCTGCATTGTGAACAAAGAACACTGTTTGATGCCTAACTCCATCAATTGTTAGGTCTAAAGTGCTTGTCTCTGCGTCAAATCCATGCACTTCTACATCATAACCCCTTCCTTGAGAGTCAGTAAAAACTCCTTTTGTTTCACTCCCTAACATATTTTCAAATCTAGGATGTCTATAAGGCCCTTCCGTGCTCCACCTCCTTCTTCCATCAGGATCAGTTGCTTCGTATCTAAGGTCTTCATTACCAACAAAGACTTCTGTAGGTGTGAAGCTAGAAATAACTGGCTGCATATTAACCTGAACTTGGTCTCTTAAAGCCTTTGTTATATATGCCACTATCGGGTCTCCTGCGTGAGCATCAACTAATTCTTCTGTTAAACGACCTCTTGCATCTCTGGGATGAGCCTTAACTTTAAAACACAAAACTGTATCATTTACTCGTGGGGCTGGGGTTTCTCCAGCCATATAATGTAGGTTTAAAATTTAAAGGATGTTAAATTACACTTAAATCCCCCCCCGTCAAGTCTTTTTAGCTATGCCAAAATAACGGCTTAAATAAGCCGGAAAACAGGTGAAAATTTATGCATTTGCTTCAATCCTCTAGCCTCAATTGTAAACATTAATATTTTAGAAATATTTTAAGATTTTTTAATAAAAATTTAATATTTATGTGTTATTGATTGTTTATGATTAACTATTTTGCCCATGACAATTCAAATTATTGATAATAATATTTATATAATTCGCGAGAAGAGAGTCATGCTGGATGAGGATTTGGCGAAAATTTATGGAGTGGAAACGAGGATTTTGAATCAAGCAATTAGCAGAAATTCAGACAGATTTCCTAATGATTTCATGTTTCAATTAAGTGTTGAAGAGTTTGATAACTTGATGTCACAAATTGTGATATCAAGATGGGGAGGTCGCAGAAAAAGGCCGTTTGTTTTTACCGAACATGGAGCGGTTATGCTGGCTAGCGTCCTTCGAAGTAAACGAGCTATTCAAATGAGCATAGAGGTTGTTAAGGCTTTTGTGCGCCTCCGTCATGTCCTTTCTTCTCAAAAAAATCTTGAGAAACAACTCTCAGAAATTCGTAGTTTTATTTTAAAAAAATCCAATCAGACAGATCGTGAATTTAAAAAATTATGGAGTGCTATTGAAAATTTAGCCAAGCAACCTGAGCCTCAATCAACCAAATTAATTGGCTTTAGAACTGATAATGAATAAGGAAATTCAGTGAGGGGAATATCTACTCGCCTTCGGCGAGCGATATAAGCTCCTCGGCTCGGAAAGATTTGCAAGCAATCTTTCTCTCGCCTTCGTCGCTTATCTGAACCCAAGGGGTTCTCTTCGTCCATCATCTCTCTCGGAGGAAATTCAGAGATGGTGCAGATTTCGCTGAAACAAAGAAATTTTGAAATAAGCGTACATCTCCGTACGCGTTTGAAAAATTTCTGCAGTTGAGGTGAAATATGCCCCTCTCTGAATTTCCTGGAGCGGGTGAGGGGAATCGAACCCCTGTCAACAGGTTGGAAACCTGTGGTAATAGCCATTATACGACACCCGCTTAATGTAAAAGATTTCGTGTGCGTTGGAAATTTAGCGGAGAGCGGGAAAAAATTCAAGCAAATTTTGAAAACTTCGCTAAAATCAATCTAAAAAAAGCGCATTGCAAAATCTCATTATTTTTTCTAGAATTGCCTAGCTTGTTTAAAATAAAAAATGTCCAACGAAGAATCAAATAAAGGATCTTTTCGAGAAAAATTAAAAAAACTTTTTTCAAAGAAAAATATTTTCATCATTTTCTTGATTGCAGTTTTGGGCTTTCAGTATTTACAATCCTCAAGCAATTCGTCAAATTTATCCTTTTTGCAAAGTCGAGACAGCTCTTTGATTGAAGAAATCGGCGAACTCAAGGAAACCTATCTAAAAGTGGGAGAAGACATGAATGAAATTCGTCGCTACCTCATGCTTCCGTTAAAAGAATATCAAAAAATAGAGTTATCAACCGATGATGAAGAAGATAAAAACAAAGACCAAGTTCAGCTCGCTCTCTTTAAATATGTCGGTTCCGTCGTAAACTCCGAATCCATTCGCGAAAAAATTTCCACAAACAAAGCTTTTATCGACAATCTTTTAATTTCAAAAGATTTTTCGGAATTTTTGATAAAAGAAGAATTGGCCTTCTCCCCCACTGTCCAAGATGATGAAAATTTCATCGTAAAAATCGCATCAAAAAGCGGAGATCCCATCGTCACTTATTCGCTGGACAACCAAACTGGAGATTTGATTTTTCAGACCGTGATACAAAAAGAATCCGTTGAAGAAAAAGATTTCAGTAAATTCAAACAAAATTTGATGAAATTCCTAACAGATAAAAAATCTTTGCTTATCGCCGGTGTCGAAAATGTCAAAAAGCTTAAAGAATCCATCGCAAAAGCCATCGAATCGAAGTCCGTTCAAAACATTCTAACAAAAAAAGCCCTCGTTTTATCCGCAGATCCCGACCAATCCGAATTGGAAATAATTTATTCCGTTTTAAATAAATCAAATGACATTGTCGGCGAAATAATTTTGGAAACTTCCGAACAAAAAATCGCTTTAGTCGATAAAAACGAGGAATCCGCAAAAGTTTTCGTCACTAACTCCTCCGACTTGACGGCTTCGCTCCCTTCTTTCTTGGAAAAATTGGAATACAGATCCATCCTCGAACAAAATGCTGAAATATCCATCGCCAGCTTCAAAAAAACTTTGGAAGACAAAGGATTCAAAGCGTTATTGGCTGAAGGAGCCCTTGTTTTCAAAGGTCCACTCGAAGAAAACAACCGAATTTTATATACATTGCATGACCAAAAAGACGCTATAGTAAGCACTTTCGCCATTGAAAAAGCCACCGGAATAGTGACCGTAACCGACAACTCGGGAAACAAAGATCAAAACCTGCTTTTTTTTGAGCAAGATGTAAAAAAAAAACCTTAATTCTCCCTAAAGACATTCCTCAGTATACCGCCGACCTTATAAGCGAAAAAGGCGTTATGAATTTTTTGATTGCGGGCAAACACGGGAGCTTGCTCGACACCATTATTTTTGTGAATGTTAACGAGAAAAAACAGGAAATCAGAATGGTGAGCGTTCCGCGAGATCTCTTTTACAACGGCAGAAAAATCAATGCTTTCGCCTCCATGTACGGACTGCCGGAGATGAAAAAAGTGATTAGCCAAA
>JAQVVS010000091.1 GCA_028698865.1 Candidatus Altimarinota bacterium
AATTCGTGAAATTCATGTTTATGGGCAACAAGTTGTAGTTGGTGAGAAGAAAAAAGATAAAAATCAGCATTTTGGATTGGGGGCTTTGCTCATGAAGAGAGCTGAAGACGTGGCGAAGGAAAATGGGTTTAAAAAAATAGCCGTTATCGCTGGTATAGGAACTAGAGAGTATTACAAAAAAAGGGGATATAAGCTAAGTGGGACTTATATGCTGAAATCTATTTAATACTTGGTTTCATCTTTGTTTTGTGCTATAATTTTATGATGTTTTAAATTATTATTAAACAAAAATAAAAATGGCTGGAGAAGGATCTTTTGGTGGAGGAGGGAATCCTTTTGGATCAGGGAATGAATCTTTTTCTCCTGATAATGATTTTTTGAATCGTCCGATGAGTATTCCTTCAAATCTGAATGAGGGACGGGATAATATTAAAGAATTTTCTGCTGAACAAAGAATGATAGAGTCTGATATTGTAGCCTCTAAGCTTATGGTTTCTTTTGATAGGGTTAAAAGGGCTTATGGTGTTGAGGGTTATTCTGAAGAAATGTCTTATGAAGACTATGTACATTCTATCGTTATTGATACGCTGGATCAAAATGGGAAGTTTTCCAAGGATCAGGTTTATAAATTGTACTCTAATCCTAGACTTCGAGAGATATATTCCAGGGTTATTGAGTTGAAAAATAAAAAAAATGAAAACTCTAAAAAAGAGATTAATGAGTTGATGATTGAGGTTAAGGGTATTGTGGAGGGTTATTCAATGGTTTTTAAGAGAACAAGTTTTCTAAATGTTCTTTCGATTAAAGGGATTTCAGAGTTGATTCGCAATGTTAGAAATCATGCTGTTAGGCAAAATAGGGGAGTAGAGTTTGATGCGGAAATTGGAAAAGCTCAGAATGATAAAGAGAGATTATTGGTTTTGAAGAAATTTGCTGGAGATGATCCGGAATTAATTAAAGAATTACAAGGACAAGAAGAAGATCTTTTGGAAGTTGATGTTGAAAAAAAGAAAGAAGAGGATGAGGCTGCTGCTATTAAAAAAACTCAGGAAGAAGCCGCAAAAAAAAAGGCTGAGGAGGAAGCTCAAAAAACAATGGATTCTGTTTCCAAGGCTACAGATAAAAACACTTCTAATAATGTTTATGCATATGATCAAGCTAGGAGTGCAATGATTAACTCTGGAGTTTCGTATACTTTATCTTCCGATGGAACATTAGCTCTTGGAAAGGATCTTAATGTTAAAGTTGGAGTTGACAAGGATGGTAAATACTTTTTGATTGATGAAGAATATGCAGAAGGAGGAAAGGTGGGTCCTTTTAATTTGGAGGAGTTTGCAGTGAAGGCTTATGAAAGATTTATTGATGGTTATATAAGTAGAAATATCAGAGGAAGATTAAAAAATCCGGATGAAATTTCAGGAATTCCGGATAAATATTTGGTAACGGTAGGAAAATCTCTTTTGGGAAGAGGGGATAAGAATGGATATAAAGTAGAGGGAGAAGATTTAAAGGTCCTGGATAAGCTGGTGGAGTCTTTGCTTACTGAAGATAAAAAATATCCGAATTTGGCTAATAAAATATATGCTTTATACGATAAGATGCGTGGAAGCATGGATTCAAAAACTTTATCTTTGACTGAAGAAGCGAACAATATTCGTAAAAGACTTTTAAAAGGAGAGTCCAGTAGCGGTAAAAAATATTCAGTTAGTGAGTTGCTCGGAGAAGATAAATCGGAGGGATAATACTTATCTAACTCGAAGGGGACATTATTTCAGAAATAGATAGTAGTTTGCACAATGTATCTTGTGCAAAGAAAATGAGGATCGATTTAGGCGGGGAGGCTCTTTAGCCTACCTGATCTTTTTTATTTATGTTCTTCTCTTTTTCCTTTTTTTCATTCCTTTTTGTCGGTAAAAATTTCTACTGTTTTTTCTTTATGATTTTAATCCTCTTTTTGTGTGAGGGTTGTTTATGCGTCCTTTTTGCATTTTTTCATGTTTTGCGAACCTCGTTTCATGGCTTGCTTAAGCTGTAAAACGATAAACTTTCGATTAGAGCGAGTTTTTTGAAAAAGATGAATACTGGGTTGTTTTTGGTGTTTTTTAGAGGGTTTTTTTGTATTTTTGTTTTGAGTTTTTTTTGAGTTCGTTTTTTAGTCATTTATATAAATTTCATCCAGTTCTGAAATTTTTGCAGCCAATAAATCATAGTTTTTTAACAATGGATCTTTATCAATTATTTTTGAAGCCGCTTTTCTAGCTTTTTCAATAGTTTCGAAATCCGTCAAGCTCGCCATCTTGAGATCTGGAATTCCGCTTTGACGAACTCCGTAAATTTCTCCAGGTCCTCGAAGTTGAAGATCTATTTCCGCAAGCTTGAATCCGCTGTTGTGTTTTTCCATGGATTTTAATCTCGTTTGGCTCTCCTCCGAAGATGTGCCTGTAAATAGGAAACAATATGATTGGTGCTCTCCCCTACCAACTCTTCCGCGAAATTGATGTAGTTGAGACAATCCGAATCTTTCAGAGCCCTCTATTAGCATAATTGTTGCATTTGGTATATCTATTCCAACTTCAATAACTGATGTGGAAACTAAAACATGAATTATATTATTTTTAAAATCTTCCATGGTTTTGTCCTTGTCTTCTTGTTTTAATTTTCCGTGCAGTAGGCCCAAATTTAAATCCGGAAAAATATGTTCGCTTAAAAATTCAAATTCTTTGATCACGGATTTCACTTCCAGTACATCAGATTCATCTATAAGTGGGCATATCACAAAAGATTGCCTTCCTTTTTTTACTTGATCCTCAATCCATCTGTAAGCATCTATTCGTTTATTTTCTGGAACAACTCTTGTTATTATTTGTTGTCTTCCTGCTGGCATTTCGTCGATTATGGAAAGATCTTGGTCTCCGTAAATTGTCATAGCTAGAGTTCTCGGGATCGGAGTGGCTGTCATGCTTAGGAGATGAGGAGATCCTTGGTTCTTTAATATTTCTCTTTGTTTTACTCCAAATCTGTGTTGTTCGTCTATTATTGCAAGTCCTAGATTTTTGAATGTGACTCCTTTTTGAATTAATGCGTGAGTTCCTATGACTATATCAACCGTTCCAGTTTTCATTTGTCTGATGACTTCATCTTTTTGTTTGTTTGGAGTGCTTCCGGCTATAAATTGTATGTTTAATCCGAATTGGCCAAGTGTTTTTATAAAAGTTTTGTAGTGTTGTTTTGCTAAAATTTCCGTTGGGGCCATTATTGCCACTTGGTAGTTGTTTTTTATCGTATTTAAAGCTGCTATTGTGGCTACTATCGTTTTTCCGGAGCCGACATCTCCTTGTATCAATCGGGTCATTGGGTATGGATTTTTTAAATCTTCGAGAATTTCTTTTATCACTCTTTTTTGTGCTTCAGTTAATTTGAATGGTAATTTTGAGATACATTCTTTTATTTTTGTTTCTTTCGTCTCCATTGATTTTTTTTCTTGGTGACTGATATTTTTCCAATGCCATTTTTTTTGCAAAGCTTTCAGTTGCAGTAAAAACAATTCGTCAAACGCAAGCCTGGCTTTGGCTTTTTCCAATTCTTTTTCGTTTTCCGGGAAATGAGCCGTTTTTATAGCTGTTGGATAGTCTAGGAGGCTTTCCTCTTTTATAATTTCTTGAGGCATATATTCTTCAAAAAGCGTTGTCCAATCATCTATTAGTGGCTTAAGTTTTTCTCTTATCCATTTTGAGCTTATTCCTTCTGTTTCGTGATATACTGGGACTATTCTTCCGCTGTGGATTTGTTCCTCGTATTGTTTTACTATTTCATATGATGGATTTTGGAGGGAAATTTTTCCTAGAGCGAATCTTGCTTTTCCACTTAATATAATATCTTTATTTCTAGGTAGCATTTTTACTAAATGCGGTTGATTGAACCATACCACTTCTATTGAGCCTGACTCATCTTGGAAAAGACCTCTTGTTATTTTTTTGCCGAACT
Source organism: Candidatus Altimarinota bacterium (assembly GCA_028698865.1). Taxonomy (GTDB): domain Bacteria; phylum Patescibacteriota; class Gracilibacteria; order UBA1369; family LOWO2-01-FULL-3; genus CAINDQ01. Next base: position 3,985 of record JAQVVS010000091.1, read on the forward strand.
TTGTGCTTATATTGAATAAGCTTGTTAATTTTCCTTTGATTGTGTTTACCTCTGTTGTGTTTATTT
>JAQVVS010000092.1 GCA_028698865.1 Candidatus Altimarinota bacterium
GATGTTGTTTTCTTCTTTTGTCGGAGGTTTTGTGAATATTATTCTGGTCATGTCGGAACAAAATCCTTTGTATTTCATTCCCATGTCAATCAAGATGAGATCACCTTTTTTCAAAATTGTTTTTCCTGGAAGATGATGAGGGCTTGAAGAATTTTTTCCGAAGGCGACGATAGGGGAAAAAGAAAGTTCTTCCGCGCCATTTACATACGCGAATTCTTTTATTTTCCAAGCTATGTCTAGTTCGGTTATTTTGGCTTTCTCACATAAAGATTTTTGTATAAATTTCTTGATCAGCTCGAAGACTTTTTCGTTTAATCTTTGGCTTTTTGTGATGAGGATTATTTCTTTTTCCGATTTTATTTCGCGAAGATTTTCTATAATTTCAGAGGAGGGGAAAAATTTTATTGTTTGTCCTTTGATTTTTGAAATTTTTTGAATTTTTTTGAAATTGGATATGGTGAGATTATTTTCTTCCACGAATATTTTTTTTATTTTGTGTTTTTTTAAAATGCGGTGCCAATTTTTTTCGAGAGTTTCCGGGTCTTTCCACAGTTTTGTGCTGTCGATGATTGTGATATTTTTTTTAATTGTGTTTTTCGCTCTTTCGATATATCGAAAATCTGTGAATAGATATTTTTCACTTCCGGTTAAAAGCATAAATCCGTTTGAGCCCGTAAAATCAGAAAGATAAGCTATATTTGATTTGTCTGTTATAAGTAATGAATGATGATATTTTTTCATTATATATTCTTGAGGAAGTAGGTGATTATTTGCTCCGTATCTTTGATTTCTTTCGGAAGATTATTTAAAATTTTGCGAATTTGTGGCGATTGATATCCGAGTTTTGAAAGAGCTTCGTAGGCTTCGTCATCCATTTTTTCGTCGATTCTTTGATATGGGCGATCGAGATTTTCCAAAGTGATTTTCCCTTTCAATTCCAAAACTATTCTTTTTGCCGTTTTGTTTCCTATCCCTGGGATTTTGCATAAAAATTTGTCATCTTCGTTTGCAATTGCCATTTTTATTTTATCTGTGTCTGCGGAAATTATTTCCATCGCAACTTTTGGGCCAACTCCGTTTATGCTGATGAGTTGTTTGAAAAATTCCAATGTTTCGTAATTTTCGAATCCGTGCAGGTCGAAGGCGTCCTCTCGAATATGGCTGTAAATAAATAAAGAAATAGATTCATTTTCGTTTATATTTGCATTTGTTAGTTTGGATACGTGTACTAAATATCCGACATTTCCTGTGTCGATGATTATTCCTTTTTCAGTCTTTTTTATTATTTTTCCGCTTAGATATGCGATCATGTGATGATAGGATTAATTGTTGAAGTTTGAATACGTTTTTTCCCGAGACTTTCATTCGAGGGCGTTTTTTTTTGTCTTTTTCGTTATACTTTTTTTCCGTTAATTTTTCGATCGGATTATATTTATTCATTTTTGTGTTTAAACTTTTTCAAGAAATCGTTTTTAAATTTCTTGAAGGTGTTTTTTTCTATTTGAATTCTTATTTCTCGCATCAAGTTTAGCAAAAAGTGAACATTGTGAACAGTCATTAGGCGAAGTCCCAAAATTTCGTTTTCGAAAATCAGGTGGCGGAGATAACTTCTGCTGTAATTTTTGCAAGTTTCACATTGGCAATCTTTTTCTAAAGGATTTTTATCAAATTTGAATTTTTCGTTTTTAATTCCAAATCTGCCCGTTTTTGTGAAAAAAGCTCCATGTCTAGCCATTCTGGTCGGATGCACGCAGTCAAACATATCGATTCCGCGATCGACGCATTCGAGTAAATCTTCCGGAGTGCCGACTCCCATCAAATATCTTGGACGAGCTAAGTCAAGATGGGGGATTACCGTTTCTACCATTTCGTACATTATTTTTTTCCCTTCTCCTACTGATAATCCGCCGATTGCGTTCCCGGGGAGATTTTGAGAATTTACAAATTTTGCGGATTCAACTCGTAAATCTTTATAAATTCCTCCTTGGATAATTCCAAATAAAGCTTGTTTTTTTGAAGGAGATTTTTTGTAAAGTTTTTCGTGTTCTTTTTTGCATCGAGAAAGCCATTTGTGAGTTAGATTCATAGCTTTTTCAAAATATTCTTTTGAGCTGTGAGCCGGAGCGCATTCGTCAAACGCCATGACAATATCAGCGCCGAGATCGTGCTGAATTTGAATCGCTTTTTCAGGGGTGATGTAGTGAGTGGATCCATCTATGTGAGATTTGAATTTCACTCCGTTTTCATCGATTTTTACGCTTGTTTTGAACTCTGATTTTTGAGTGAAATCTTTTTTTTGTGAAAGTGAAAAAACTTGGTAGCCGCCGGAATCGGTGAGTAGTGGTCGATTCCAATTCATCCATTTATGAAGCCCCCCCATTTTTTTTATCAGAGCTTCTCCGGGTCGCAAAAAAAGATGATATGTGTTTGCCAAAATAATTTCTGCATCAAGTTTTTCAAGGTCAGATTGAGATAATGTTTTTACAGTGGCTTTTGTTCCAACAGGCATGAAAATAGGAGTTTGAATTTTGCCATGAGGAGTTGTGAAAACCCCTGAGCGAGCCAGACTATCTTTTGCTGTTTTTTTGATTTTGAATTCGAACATGTGAGAAATTCTAAAGTGGATTTACTTTAGCTCAAATTTGGAGAGAAATGGAAGGGGTTTTATGATAACTTTGATTTTTGGGTTTAGGCTTGAGCTATCGCCCCAACGTATCCGTCGGCATATTCGGCTTTACTTGCAACCCATTTTGCCATGTCATCAGCTTTTCTCATAGGCCATCCCATTACATTTGCCACTTTGTTGTTTATTTCTGCTATTCTTGCTGTGATTTTTTTTGGTGGAACTTTTGCCACTTTATAATCTATTCGTTCAATTGGAGATTGTATTCCGTCTTGATATCCTTCATTTAAAAATGTTAATGGGGCTTTTATATAGTTAATCATCGAGGTTCCTGCCGCTGTGAATATTCTTGGAAAATTTGCTGCGTATTTTATGGGATGGAAAATAGTTTGAATAGGTGATGTTATTGGCTTTGAGATTACTTGCCATGCAGCTTTTAAAGAATTTCCTGCCGGAATTATAACTTCTTTTCCTCTTCTAAAAACATTTCCGACAGAAGCTTTTACCCAATCACTGATTATATAAAATGGCGTTTTTATTAAAGAGACTTCTTCGGTTGGTTTTTTATCTGCCAAAAGCCATCCTCCTGTTGAGTTTTTTGTTCTTTCCCATGCGGCGCGAGCTTCTCTGGAAAATTCCGAGGATAAATTGCTTCCACTTCCTCCATTTCCTCGCGGAGTTGGATTTGCTGAAGCGGGAGCGTTTGGCGGAGTTGCTGGCGCTCTTGGTGTTGGGGGGGAGTCTGGGGTGGGGGATGGAGTGTCCGGAGTTGCTGAGCTGGTTGTATCAGGTCCGCTTGCCATAGTTTATATTTAATGAGTCCTTAAATATAACACTATAAACAAGATTCGTCAATGATTTTGTCACCAAAAATCGACCAATCTTTTTCTTATTTCATTATGAAGTCCGCCAATGTTAGTGCCGCCATGCTTTCCGCTATTGGAATTATCCTTGGGGCGAGGCAGCAATCATGTCTGCCGAATGTTTGGATGAGGGTGTTTTTGCCTGACTTTGTAATGGTTTTTTGTTTTATTTGAATGCTTGGTACAGGTTTTATGGCAAGTCGAATGATTATATCTTCTCCTGTGGAAATTCCTCCCAAAATTCCGCTGCTGTTGTTTGATAAAAATTTAACTTTTCCATTTTTTATTTCCATTTGATCGTTGTGTTCGCTTCCTTTCATTGTGGCGGACTTGAATCCTGAGCCGAATTCTATGCCTTTTACTGCTCCTATTGACAGCATTGCTTTTGCGAGCTGGGCGTCCAATTTATCAAAAATCGGCTCTCCCAATCCTTTTGGCGGATTCTTTACTATTATTTCTATTATTGCGCCTATGGAATCACCATCTTTTCTGAGTTTATCTATTAATTTTATCATTTTTGAGGAAGCCTCTTTGTCTGCGCAACGA
>JAQVVS010000012.1 GCA_028698865.1 Candidatus Altimarinota bacterium
ATATATTCAATAAGTAAATAGTATATCCTGCAAATCCGTGCATAAAATTTACCAAAGAAATCCCCGTTTGGCAAGCGTAAATTTCTGAGGGACGGAGTTTGTTTACTACATCCATTTCTTGTATCTAAAGTATCCGATCATCGCAGAAGCCACTCCCGCTATTATCAAAGCCATTATCAAAGTAGCGAAATCATTATCCGCAAATGGCAATCCCTTCACATTCATCCCGTAAAATCCCGTAAAAAATGTCATCGGCAGCAACACCACCGAAAACATCGTCAGCATTTTTATTATGTTGTTCGTATTGTGAGAAATGATTGATTCGTTCGTTTCATGGAGCGAAGCGACCAATTCCTGAAGATTTTCCAACATATTCCACATTTTCTCTATCTTATCCACTATGTCATCGAAATAAACATCCAAATTCTCCGGTAAAAACTTCTTATTTTTATGTTCCAATTGAGCCAAAATCGGGCGTTGCGGCATAACTATTCGCCTAAAGTTGATGATGTCCTTTTTAAGCCACAAAACTTCCTTCAAGCAATCTCTCGAATAATCCAATTCAAAAACGTCTTTCTCCACCGCGTTTAACTGTTTGCCTAAGTCGTCGAGCAAAGGAAAACATGATTCAAAAAGATCATCTATTATCATGTAAAGAAAATATCCCGTTCCTTTACCCATATATTCTTCTTTCGCTTTTTGACTTTTTTTACATCTCTTGAAAATTTGTGCGACGGTGTCGTTATCCTCGTGCAAAGTAATGATAAAATTTTGCCCGACAAACAAATCTATCTCCGCGTTTTTTATGTGTTTTCCTTTTTTGGAAGTTATCGGAATGTGCAATACTATAAACAAATAATCGTCATACTCATCGATTTTTGCGCGCTGAATTTCCGACATACAATCCTCCAAATCCAATTCATGAAATTTGTAATGTTTTTTCAAATAACCCATCACTTTCGCATCGGGATTGTTTATGGAAACCCAGGTGAATTTATTCCCGGGACTTTTTATTTTTTCTGTAATGCATGGTTTTTCCTCGATTGTCATGGTCCCAATATATTGCTCTCACATTTTCAAGTCAATTCGTAAATTGACTTTCAAATTATACGAAGTAAAATTGAGCATATGGATTATAAACAAATTATCGCCGAGTCGTGGGGATATACTCAGAAAAACAAAAAACTCATTTTGTGGTTTGGGTTTTTGCCGGCGATGTTTACGACTTCCGTTGGTGCAGGATATATCGCTTATCAACTTTTTGCGTTCAAAACTTCGTGGATGTTTGATGATGCTGAACACAGTTCTTTGACTCAGGTTATAACTTTTATTTGGGATTTCTTGAAAGCCCATGTCTCGTGGACGATTCCTTTGATCATAGTCGCCGTTTTGTTTTTTATCTTTTACATGCTATTTCCGACTATCGCCCAAGCTTCGGCGATTCAAATGATCGCCAGAAATCGCAACGGACAAAAAGAAGCCGGAGTCGGCACAGGGCTTCGCCATGGAATAATGTCTTTTTTGCCTTTATTTGAATATCATTTATTGATAAAGACCTTTTCGTTTTTTTCCATTTTGATAGAGATGTCTTTTGTTGTCAGGAATCTCGGACCCGCGATTTTTAAATTTTTGATGCCCGTCTTTATAATTTTCATCTTTATCAGCCTTCTTTTGACTTTGCTTTTCACTTATACCGATTTTTTCATTGTTATCGATCGCAAAAGAGTTTTTGAATCGATGAAGGAAAGTGGAAAATTGGTTATCACTCATTGGCAGTCCACTTTTTTGATCACTATTTTGATGATAATAATAGGTGTCAGAATAGTAATTCAGGCCTTTTTGGTGTTGGCTATTCCCGGAATTATAATTTTGGTGAGCGGATATATTGCAACCATGACTTTACTCGTCACGGGTGTGATAGTCGGTCTTATAATTGGCTCCATAGTCCTCGTGATCGCAGCTTATTTGAATGGAGTGGTGGATATTTTTTCTTATAGCGTTTGGACTTTTACTTTTCTTGCTTTAACTTCGGAAAAAGAACTCAGTGCGAGAGATCATGCGGTTGCGGACACTGAAAATCCGATAGCGGTGACTCCGCAATCCGATGAAAAGCCCGCCCTATTTAGTGGCGTAGAACGCGAGGAATATGAAAAATAGATAAATGGCGCTAAATACGGTTATCCTGATGAGGACTTTTTTTTGGTTTGGTCTGAACCTTGCGGAATTGTCTTTTTCGCGCAAAATTTGGTAGCGATAAGTTTCAATCGCCGTACTCAAAAATATCAATATCGCGAGAAAAATTATAATGTTTATGTTTGAATAAACCTCATGTCCCCAAGTGTTTGGGAGCTTGAAATCGATATCGCTTATAAAAAAGTACGCAACTAAAATCGTGAGCAAATGCAAAAGCTGATCTATCACAAAAGGCTGAACTTTATTGTCATGCTTCAAGTCATAATTTATTTTCGCCTGATCAATCAAAAAATGAAAGAAACAAATACCTAAATTCAACCCTATCAGCCATTCATATCCGTTCACTATAAAAGGCAAAAGAACGAGATTTCCCAATATAAAATGAATTACCACATGAAGCAAAACTCCTTTTACGCTTTTCATTTTATAAGCAACAAGCCTTTCCGGTTGGAAAACGAAATCCCCCAATAAATGTGAAAAAATCAAATAACTTAAAATCATTTTTATTGAAATTTATCGTTTGACTCCAATCTTTCCACCACTATAGCTCCTATTTTTTCGGCTATTTCGGAATTGCTCGCCATCAATTGGTGAAAATGCTCCTTGCTCAAAACAAAAACTTCACTTTCATCCATAGTTCTGGCCGCAGCGGTATGAGGAATATCCGATATCAGCGCAATTTCGCCAAAAAATTCTCCATCATTCAATTCCGCTACTTCTTGGGGGATCAAACTTCCTTCTTTTGGCTCATGATAAACTCTTATTTTTCCCTTTTGTATAATATAAAGAGCATCTCCGAGTTCTCCCTCTTTGAATATCTGATAACCCGCTGGATAATACATCAAAACAATTCTTTTTATTATCTCCTTGTGCAAATTTTCGTCCAGAGTTGCAAATATCGGGATTTTCTTCAAAACGGGAAGAATCGCGTTTGAATCCACTTCGTTTGTGCTGTTTGGGTTGTCCATTTGAATGAGGTTAATGAATATACCCTGCGTTTACATGCGTATATAATACCATAAAACTTGTTATTATTGAAATGTCGTCGCCTTGGCGGGGTTGACAGGCCTGTTTGTTTATATTATAATGATGCATAAACAAAATAAAAATAAACCATGCTAAAGCTAACACAGGCTCATAAGATCGCTGTAAGTGTAGTTGCAATCTTTATGTTTTCTCTTTCCGTTATGCTTTTTTTGCTTGATATCGGTGATAGAAATTTGGGGCATATCCAAGCCAGCGTGGGACATTCCACAAATCACTCCGATTTTGATGATGGAGATAAAAATGTCGATCCGGTTTTGAAATTGCTTTCCGAATACGTAGCTTATTTCCCTTATTCCAATGACATTATTTTTTCCGTCGATGTTGAAGGGAAATTTTTATACACGAGTGAATCATTTTGCAAATTGTTGAAAAAGGATTGCACCCTTCTCAAAGGAAAATTGTTTTTCAAATATGTTCACGAAGAGGATTTGGCCGAACTCGCGTCTGCTCACGCAAAAATAGTTAAGGACAATGAAGATACAAAAGGGGCCGGGCCGTACAGACTTCAAAAGGCGAACGGAGAAAAAGGCGCGCTTGTGATGTTTGATATACATGTGGTTCCCGATAAAAATGGTGAAGTCGGCGAAATCGTTTTTTCCGTAAAAGATATCACAAAAAAGGTTGATGATATGAAAATCGATGTGAAAGAAATCGAGATGGAGGATCCCAAAACTTCCGAAGCGATTCTGGAATTTGGACCTGAATCATCTCCCGAATCATCTCCTGAAAAAGATGAAGATAAAAATCCTCGATTTGAAGATTCCAGACTGATGGCTGACAAGGCTTAGTGCTACGAATGGCTAAATACAAGCGCGAATGGCTGGTTTTTCTGTCCGTGAATTTTTCTATTTCTTGATTTGAGGCACGACTACGAGTAAAATCTCGCTTAGCGATTAAGTTTTAATATATTTTTATGGCTCAATATAATGCCTCGGAAGTTGAATCTAAATGGCAAAAAAAATGGGAGGAAAGTGGACTTCATAGCGTTGATTTGAAAAATTCGAAAAAAGAAAAATTTTATAACCTCGTGATGTTTCCTTATCCATCGGGAGACAAATTGCATGTCGGGCATTGGTATAATTATGCACCGGCGGACAGCTACGGGAGGTATATGCGAATGAAAGGATATAATGTTTTGGAGCCGCTCGGATTTGATAGTTTTGGGCTTCCAGCTGAGAATTATGCGATAAAAACCGGAGTTCATCCTCATCAGAGCATTACGCAAAATGTGAATCAGATGATCACTCAACTGAAAAGAATCGGGACAATTTATGACTGGGACAAGACTATTGTGACTTCCACTCCCGAATATTATAAATGGACTCAGTGGTTATTTTTGCAATTGTATAAAAAAGGCTTGGCATTCAAGAAATTCGCGCCCGTGAACTGGTGTCCGAGTTGTAAAACGGTGCTTGCAAATGAGCAAGTGCAGGACGGGACTTGTGATAGATGCAAATCGGAAGTGACCAAAAGAGATCTGGCTCAATGGATGTTTAAGTTGAGCGCGTATGCAGAAAAATTACTTGACTTTGAAGGGCTGGATTGGCCGGAAAAAACTATTACGATGCAAAAAAATTGGATTGGAAAAAGTACGGGAAGTGAAATCACTTTCAAAGCGGAAGGCATCGAAGGTAGTGAAGAAAATATCATTGTTTATACTACACGAATCGATACCCTTTTCGGATGTACTTATATGGTTCTTGCGCCCGAACATCCTCTTGTCCCCATTTTTACCACTACCGAGCAGAAGAAAAATGTAAAACAATACATCGAGAAAGCTAAGAAAATCACTGATATAGAGCGATCTTCCGAAGTTCGTGAAAAAACAGGAGTTTTTACAGGAAGCTATGCGATCAATCCTGTGAATGGAGAAAAAGTGCCGATTTGGATTGCGGATTATGTGCTTGTTTATTATGGAACCGGAGCGGTGATGGCCGTGCCAACTCATGATGAAAGAGATTATGCGTTCGCAAAAAAATATGATTTGCCTTTGCGAATTGTCATCGCCGATAAAAAACAGCACGGAGAAAAAGACGGAGCTTACTGTGAAGATGGAGTTTTGATAAATTCCGGAACTTTTGATGGGATGAGCTCGGAAGATGCACGCCTAAAAATAACGGAATTTTTGGCTGAGAAAAAAGCCGCTACATTCAGGACAAATTATCGCCTGCGTGATTGGTTGCTTTCTCGTCAGAGATATTGGGGTGCGCCGATTCCGATTGTTAATTGTAAAAAATGCGGGGAAGTTCCCGTTCTGGAAAAAGATTTGCCTGTGGAATTGCCAAATATTTCGGATTTCACCCCTCTCGATGATGGAAAATCTCCATTGTCAAAATGTGAAGAATTCAAAAATTGCAAATGCCCGAAATGTGGAGGACCTGCGGAAAGAGAGACCGACACAATGGATACTTTTGTTTGTTCGAGTTGGTATTATTTGAGATATCCGAATAATAAACTTGCTGATAAGCCTTTTGATAAAGCGATGATGAAAAAATGGCTTCCCGTTGATATGTATATCGGTGGGCCGGAGCACGCTTGCATGCATTTGATTTATGCTCGTTTCATCAATATGGTGATGCATGATTTGGGATTTGTGGATTTCAAAGAACCTTTCAAAAAGTTGGTACATCAAGGGATGATTACGAAAGATGGCGCTAAAATGAGTAAATCGAAAGGGAATGTGGTAAGTCCGGATGAATTTGTGGAGAAATATGGGAGTGATGTTTTTAGGATGTACTTGATGTTTATGGGCCCTTTTCAGGATGGCGGCGATTGGAATGACAAGGGAATTACTGGGATCTCGAGATTTGTGGAAAGATTTTGGAATTTGGTGAATGGGAAATCTGCTGAAAAAGACAGCGAGGCCGTAAAAAAAGCTTTGCATAAATTGATAAAAAAAGTGGGAGAAGATATTGAGACTCTGCATTTCAATACTGCGGTTGCGGCGATGATGGAATTTGTGAATTTGGCGATGAAGGAAGGAGTTTGTGAGGAAAGCAAAAAGATTTTGGTGAAGTTGATTGCGCCGATGGCTCCGCATTTGGCGGAAGAATGCTTCGAGGGGTTTGGCGAAAAAGGGAGTGTGATTGATGCTCCGTGGCCGAAATATGACGAAAAAATGACTGTAGATAATGTGGTGCGATTGGGCGTGCAGGTGAATGGAAAAGTGCGAGGAGACATTGAGATTGAGAAAACCACAGATCAAAAAACAGCTATCGAAATGGCTAAAGCAAATCCGAATGTCGCGAAATATTTGGAAAATGTTACTGTCGTGAAAGAAATTTATGTTCCCGGAAAAATTATCGGGTTTGTGGTGAAGTAGGAGCTAGGCAGGTTTTCACATATAGATCAGTAAACATATCCACAAAGAAATCTTCTCCGTTTTTTCCTTCCGTAGAGGATCGAGCTTTTATTCCTGTTATCGGACATCTCGCGATTTTATTTCTTATTCCTGCTCTTAAAAATTCCACAGCTTTCCCAAGAGCCGCATTAATAAAAGACGGAGATGTTTTCAATATAGGTTTTCCTCCTTCTATTTTTATAGATACAGCATCCTTTCTCAATCTACATCTGGAATATCGAATCGACTCAGACTCAGATTCAGATTCAGTTGGAAGAAAAACATTTTCTCCTCCTTCAAAATAAGTCACATTAATTCCGCCAAGAGCATTCCCTCCCATTCTTGGTTTCGCCCTTAAGACATTTCTTACTTCTTCAGTTTTTAAAAAATCTGCAATATCATTAGGAGCCATTTCCCCATGGAGTTGAGTAGCTAATCCCTCCAGCGTTTGTAAAATATTCGCTGCTCCTTGAATAAATCCCTCTCTGATGTGTCTATCCAATCCAAAATTCAGATGTGAATTCAATACTGCAAAAACTCTCTTAATTCTATCCTCTCCTCGAGAAAGCGGAATTTGTGATAACTCTTTAATAGTTAAATCAACAGCTTGTCGCATCTGAGGGATTTTTTCTGCGATTAAGTCCGCGGTTTCCGTGAACTCAGCCGTATTGTCTGCTTTAACCAGCTCTCGCGAAGCGTCCGTTTCTCCTTCCCCAACGGCTTTAAATCCGCCTGCAAGATCTACTTTTTGTTCGTCAGGTATTTTCATCATATGTTTAAATTGTTTGTAAATTATAGCATAAATTAAACAAAAACGAAACGACAAGGATAAGGCAAAAAGCTATTCTTTCAGAAAAATTATTGGGTTTGTGGTGAAGTAGGCTGTAAATGCCGGCTCAGATTCTGTAGACTTCTCTGCGGTGTTTGACGGTTAGAATAAGAATGATATTGATCTCGCCCGAACAGCCAATGTCAAACAATACCCTATAGCTTCCAATTCTAAAACGGTATGTTCCCATTTTACTATTCTGAAGCCTTTTTGCGAAAAATAGTGGATTTTCTCTTGATGCAAAAAACTCAATCTTTCCTGTTATTCTTTGAGATATATTTTTTGGCAGTTTTGCCAGATCTTCTAGAGACTTTTTGTTGTACGTTATTTTCCAAACCATTTTTCAGTCCTAATTTTTTACATACTTCGTCATGAGTGTAGTATTCCCCTCGGGCATACTGTGCTCTTGCTTCCTTTATTTCATCAGCAAACTTTTCAAGAATAAGAGCGTTTTCATCTATCGGTTTGACCTCCCAGATTGGCACAGAATGGCGAAGAACGACATATCGAATTTGTTTTTCACACGCCTGTTTCCAGAGGGAATTGATATTATTTCTGAATTCTTTTATCCCGATTGCTTTTGTGGTCATAGTTGCGACTTGTTATAAATTGTGGCAACTATAGTGTACACTTTTGCGTACACTTTTGTCAATTTTAATTCTGACTAAGATAAAGGATCGGATGACCTTCTTGTGCGATGGTCAATTTGTTTACAGTGATTTCCACTTTGCTTGTTTGAGTGGAATTTGCCAGGACTTTATTGAAATCTTCCGTTGAATTTTCTAGTTTGAAATTCCAATCGTACTTTTTGAAATCGACTTCTTGTGGCAAATCCGCAATACTTTCAGGCGCAACATGAAAATGAATTTCGGGGGTGCCTGCATAGTATGCCACTTCCACTCCCCAACCGGACAAAACTGCATTTCCTTCGAATACTATCGGATCCGGATCCGCGATTGGGACTTTGCCGGAAGTGAGTTTCCAATTTGACGCGCTTGAGCATCCTGACAGGACCGACATAGCTATAACAGCTATCGTTAAGATTTTTTTCATTGTGAATGGGTTAAATTTTTTGTGTCTTTAATGTTATTCTTAATTTTTATTTTTGCAAATATTTAGTGTTGATGAAAATGCAACAACACTTTTTAAGGAGGAGTTTTTGTTTCTGGAATTGGAAAATATTTTTTGGATTTTTTTTATTTTTTACAAAATTTTTTATCGAGTTATGCTGAGTTCACTTCTGGGGGATTTTCGGTAGCGAAAAGGATCTTGCATAAAAGATGCCTTTAGTTCCAAGTCTTTCAACTCATTCCTGTGAACATAGTTTTTCTATAGTTCATAAGATGTTCTTTGACATCTTTGGTTCGGTTAATAGTTTCTTTTAAACTGCCTATAAAAGGCAACAAGGAGGTGCTCTCATGGTTCGTTATTTTTGGATTTTGGCTGTTTCGTTTTTTATCTTTGGGATTTTTTCTTGCGTAAGCGAGGAAACGCGTCCCGTCAACTACCCTTTCGAAGGAGGTGGAGGAAAAAGCTTCAAAATTCCAGTTCCCAAGGGCTATGACTGGGAAGTTAGCCAGTCGTGGGCGGAACATTGTTCCGAATGCAATTCTCGGTACCCTTCCGATGACATTTCTTACTGCTCATCTTCTCACATGGACAACTGCTGCAAGTACAGCTGGGACTTCAACCTGCCCGGAAATGCCGATAAAGGCAAATCCGTTTTGGCGACCGCTGATGGAGTTGTAAAGAAGGTTTCAAAAGGATCGGCCGGCTGGGGAAATACAGTCGTTCTCGACCACGGAGACAATGTCTGTTCGCGGTACGCGCATCTCTTGGACAACTCGATTACAGTAAAGGAAGGCGACTCCGTCTGCCAAGGTCTTATCATCGGAAAAATCGGAAATACTGGTTCTTCTTCCGGAGAACATCTTCATTTTCATTTTGAGAATTGCAGTTCAGGCAAGTCCATGGAGATGGGGTTCACCGACGGCAACGGAATTCCGATTTGTACGAGAGGACAAGATCGGTACAACTCTTCTGGAAATTACATCGCGTTGAAGCTCACTAATACCGCAGTGACTGAATGTGGGAACAATGATGTTTTTTCCGGAGAGACATTGCCTTCTGGCGGCTGGCTTTCGGCTTCGTGCGGCGCTCTTTCGGGGTGCCCGATGATTCACGACTGTGGAAGAAGCCAGAGCCACAAGTTTGATGACAACAGCTCCATGAATAGTCGCGTGCGAAAAGCCGTCAATTATCTTTACGGGGAATGTGCTATCGATGGGAAAAGTGATGGCAAATTTCATGCGGAAGACTCTTTGACGAGGGCTCAAGCGCTGAAAATTCCGCTTTATCTTTTTGGATTGGCCGAAAATTGTGGCAATACTCAGCCGTTTTCGGATGTAAAGAGTGGGGATTGGTTTTTTGGAGTGGTGGCTTGTGGAGTCCGTTATGGGCTTCTGGAATACGCTTCTTATTTTAATCCCAACGATGAAGTGACTTTCTCTCAGGCGGCAAAATTCGTCGCGATGACGGCCGCTCAAGCTGGGGTCATTGATATTCAAAATCCAAAAAATGGTAATTTCCCTAATATCGGGAAGGACCATTGGGCTTACTCATATGTGGAAACTTTGTACTACTACGGAGGCCTTTTAGACAGTCCTAGCAAGTATTCTTCCGGTCAGAAATTAACCAGAGGGGAATACGCGCTCATGGTGGCATCCATGTCTCCTTGCTTCTGTGAGAATGTGTCCTGCAGCAAGGGTTGTACCTGCAATCAGGAAACATTTTCTTGCAAAAATTCTTCGACGGCGCCTGGCGTTGGCGGAGATGATGACGATGAGGAGGAAGAGGAGAATGACGATGAGGAGGAAGAGGAGAATGACGATGAGGAGGACGACGACGAAGATTATAACTCCGATGATGATTCGTATATCGACATCGAGATGAATTGCTTTGTCTCTCCGACCAGCTCCGAATGCCAAGGCAAATCCACTCTTCTGTACATCAAGTGCACTGCGACAAATTTCGGTGATCAAGACATCAAGATCAACAACATGGAAATGCATCTGCTCTCAAGCTCGAATAAGTGCGAGGTCACAGATGCTACCATGAAGAATGAAGGTGTTAGCACTCAAACTGCAAAGGTTGGAGAAGAGCTAAAAATCAGCGGTCATTTCGAGATTTTGTGCTCTTCGTTGGACATGAAGGAAATCGAGGTCTCTTTCGATCTGAAGGAACGTATCGGTGGCGTGGAGACTTGGTACTATGACGCCATGTATTCTTCAATCGAGATCAAGAAATCCGAATTGCCTTCTTGTCAGCCAAAACCCGAGGAGCCGCCTGTGAATCCGCCTAAGGAAGAAGATGATGATCCTCCGCCTGCGAATCCTCCGCCCAAAGATCCGCCACCTTCTGATCCGCCTGAGGAGGAGGATGATTGGCCTCCGCCCGACCTTGGTGGATATTCTGGATCTTGTGCTGGGTCTTACTGCTGGGTTGACTGGGATTGCGATCCAAATGTTCCTTACAATGTTTACATCTGGTCTCCCGAGGGCGTCGTGCAGGTTCTCACGCCTTCTTTGCAGTATTCCGTGCATACACTTACCGCTCAGGCGAATTGGGAGTTTTTCTATTCGTTCCCGTGCGATTATCTGCCTCTTGGGATTCTTTTGATCTCTGGTCCGAATGGTGGAAAGATCAAAATCAGTCCTTCCTCATACGCCAACGCGGCGTTCTATACAAACTATCAGGGTGGGGTTACTTTGAATCCTGTGGGATCTCCAAATTACCTCATGCCCAAGCATGAATTCACCACTCCTTTCCTGAAGGTTCTCGCTCAGATTCCCTTCTCGGGATAACTGTAAACCGAACAACAAAGATGTGAAAGAATCAGGGCGGGCGAACGAAAGTTCGCCCGCCCTCTTCATTTATTTATTCCCAATCCTAAAAATCATATTTTCGGAAAGATCTTTTATTGGCTTTCCGCCTGCCAAATCCTTTACTCTTGCCAGCATTACTTCGGCGACTGGATCGTTCGCGCAGGCAGTGAAATAATTTTCTGCGGAAGTGAAATCTTTGCTTCTGTATGCCGAAAGTCCTTTTTCGTAATTTTGAAGATTATTTTGAATTTCTGTGGTCAACTCCTGTTTTCCGCAAACCGCTTCCCAAATCGTCATCGGATCTTTTTTGCCCGGCAAAATCACAGTATCGATTTCTCGCAAAACAATTTTCTTTTTCAATTCTTCCGCATTCCCAAATTTCTCAAAACCCAAAACCGCGACAATCCCTCCATAAACTTTACTCGCGCAACTTTCCAATCTGGAAGCCACATTTACCGTGTCCCCCATCGCCGTATAATCAAATCTTCCTGTCGATCCCATGTTTCCCACGATCGCTTCTCCCGTATTTATTCCGATGCGCATTTGCAAAGTCGGCCGACCGTCTTTCGCCCACTTCACATTCAAAATTTTCAGATATTTTTTCATTTCAATCGCCGCCATATACCCTTTCAAAATGTGATCTGGATCGGCAATCGGCGCATTCCAAAAGCCCATAATCGCGTCCCCTTCATATTTATCAATCGTTCCGCCAAAATGCTTAATCACTTTTTCCATCACCGTAAAATATTCATTCAACTGCGAAATCCAAGAAGTGATTTCCGTTTTTTCCGACAAGGCGGTCGAATCTTTCAGATCCGTAAAGAAAACCGTAATCACTTTTTTCTCTCCGCCGAGCTTTACCGCGTCCGGATTTTTGCTGATTTGTTCAACCAAATCTTCACTTACATAATGGCTGAATGCCGAAGTTATCTCTCGTTTTTTCTTGTCGGCGATAAAATATCTGTAAATCCACGCAAAAATATATGCCATCAAAATCGCGATAAAAGGATAAACCATATTCAAAATCAGTCCCGATTTATATGCCAGATGAGCGGAAAAATAATATCCGCCGAGCCCGATTAAAAGCCCGATAAAAGAAACCATTATTCCCGTATAAATAAACAAAATCGCGAGGCCAAACCCGATTACAAAAATCATCAAAATCAAGCTCGCAGTCTTTTGATTTTGCAAAAATTTTCCTTCGAGAATGGTCTGCATTTCGTTTGCGCGAAATTCGATTCCCGTCATCGGAATAGCATTGGATCTGGGTGTAAGCACGCGATCTTGGCCCTCTTTTAGCGTAGTCACTCCCACGAGCACGATCTTGTTTGTGAATGTTCCGGTGTCGAAATTTTTATTTAAAACATCCACGAAAGAAATTTCCTTGAAACTGAAAGGATCGCCAAAAAAGTTTACCAAAAGTTTTCCGTTTTCGAGGGGGAAATTTTGGATGTTGCTTTCGGGATTTTTATCCGTGGCGATGGCATGTTCCGTGGCGGGCTGTTCAAGATATTTTTTAATTGTCGCTACCGCCAAATCGTCGTATTGTTTTTTTGTTTGAGGATGAATGAATGACGGGTTTACTCGGCGCATGAGTCCGTCTTGGTCGGTAAAATCTGAAACAATCCCCATGGTGTTATTCTCTAAAAATTTAGATAAAGGAGAAATTATTGTATTCGTTGAATCCGTTATAATTCCAAGTAAAATTATATTCGAATGTTTTTTCAGTTCCTCGGCAAATTCGTTATCTACCGGATGACTCTTGAGCGACGCGTAGTTTTTTGTGTATTCCTGATAAATTTTTAATTTATTTTCGAATGAAGGCTCGTTCGCGATTTCTCTTTGCAAATTGTTCAATTGATTAAAAGACATTCATTTTGACTTTGTGTTGAAAAGGATATCGAAAGTTATGACTTTTGGGTTTTCGGGAGTGAGAATTTTTAAAAGTTCCACATAATTTTCCCTGCTCCACAAGCCAAATCTCCCAAGTCCTGGATTGTTTGCTTGAGTGCTTTTGTCATCTATCCCGATGATTATGATTTCTTTGGAAGGCTCGTTTCGGGTGTAAAGTGTGTCGGCGATTTTGAGATGCCAAGAGTGAAAAATTCCTGTAAAAATCAAGATTGCGGAAAGTGCGGTGATGAGAAGTGAAATCAAAACCGCGGAAAAAATCTTATTGTGTAAAAAACTTGGTAATTTCATCCAATTATTATACCAGATTTTCGGCTTTCATAAAAGGCTTTGAGAGCTCCTAAGCTTCCACTTTTCTTTTTCGGCGGAGGGCTCGAGTGATGGCTAGGCCGATGCCGGCGATTAGAAGAAGAACTCCATTTCCGTTTGAAGATGTTTCCGGTGATGAAGTACAGCCGCCTCCTTTTTTTGGCGGAGCTTGTATATCTGAATCTATTGAATCATTCTTGTCCGTGTCTGGTCCCGCTGTCTCATGAGGAATTTTCATGTCGTCGCCTTGTTCAGAGTCGTCTCCTTGCGCGAAGTCGTCTCCTTGCTCGAGGTCATCTCCTTGCGTGAAGTCATCGCCTTGCTCGAAATCATTTCCAAAATCTTTTTCAATATCTTGTTCGATAATTTCTTCCCCTTCTATAACCTCAAAATCTCCTTGTTCAATAACTTCTTCGCCTTCCACAACATCCGCTTCTTCCACTATTTCCGCTCCCTCCACAACTTCAGGATTTACGACTCCTCCCACAGTTTCCACCGCATAATTTCCATTATCGTTTTCAGATTTCAATCCGTCAAAAACTTCATCAGTTTCACCTCCGCAATCCTCTACTATTTTGGCCAAATATATTTTTTCGTAGCCCGGAAATTTATACCACAAGCATCCTTCCTTTATATCCACTTTGAGAACGCTGGCTCCCGATTCGTACAAAAATCTTTGAATTTTATACCAAGTCCCGACTATTCCAGTAATCACAGATTCGCCCGAAGGTTTTGTAGACAATCCTTGCCCATTATCCAGTACTTCCGCATCTCCGCATCCGATTACACAGCCGTCATCCGCACATTCCAAAACTCCTTGTGTGCATGTGGCGTTTCCTTGCAGGTCGATTTGTGCCGGGAGTGTGCCGTCTTTTTTTACATCGATTTCCAGTTCGCAAGTTTGGCCGGGTTTGTTTGCAATTAATATCGCTGGTGGGTCGGTGTCGAGGCATTCCAATTCGCAACCGGCTGTCGGATTTGTGATTTCGGGGTGGTCTGGCGTGCATGGATCCGGTGGAAGTTTACACTGTGCGTCTTCGCATCCGTTTTCACATGGGATAGTGTTTTTTATCGTTTCTTCGCAGGAATTTCCCACGCAGGCAATTTCGAATTGAATTATGGCGCTTCCTTCGCAGGTGTCTGCTGAAGGTGGAGGGCAGGTTCCGCAATCGATTTCGCCTCCGCATTCGTCGATGATTGTTCCGCATTCTTGCTCCGGTGCGCACTCGGTGGTGACAGGTTCGCAATCTTGGCAAGTTGCGTCTTCGCATCCGTATTCGCAAGGGATAGTGTCGCTCACGGATTCTATACAAGTATTACCAACGCAGGCTGTTTGGAATTTTACAATATAGTCGTCGTCGCAGATGTCTGCGGATGCTGGCGCGCAGGTTCCGCAAGGGATTTCTGTACCGCAACCGTTGTCGATGGTTCCGCATTCTTGGTCAACCGCACATTCGGTAAATTCCGGAACGCATGGCTGACACGCTGGGTGTGTGCCACATCCTTGACCGACGCATTCTTCGGTGGGGCAACAGTCGCCTTCCGAATCGGCGCTTCCTCCACAATATCCGTCGTTGGGGTTCGGGGCGCAGGAGTAGAGGGATCGTTGTTCAGGAGATATATTTGGGGTTGCTGTAAACCAAAGTGAGCCGTCCGGTGCCACAAATGGGCTGGCTAGTTTGCTTGCTTGGTCGAATGGTAGAATGGTTGGGTTTGTCCAGCCGGGCATGTCGTATCTGATGAGGCGAGATTTTTCAGGTTCACAGGCGTAAGGTGCCCCGAGGGAATCCCAACAGCCTACAGAAATTATCCCAAAATCTTTGTTCAAGTATACCCCGTATGTATCTGATATTCCGTCAGGGCCTGTTTCTTCTGTAGTCCATGGATTTACACCCATATCAAATCTTCTGGCAAAAGATCCGTATCCTCCGCTGTAGTACATGAATCCGTCGTGATGGTTGAGACTGCGAGCGCTATCGGAAGGCTGTAAAGTAGCGCAATTTGAGCCTTCTAAATCGTTCTCGTCCCAGTCGCACACTCGTATGTTATTATTTCCCGTCCCTGCTGTTATTGTGTAGATCTTGTTTCCTAAAACCACCATGTCTATATCCGCTATGGATGTATTTATACCATCCACTAATGAAGGGGTTCCCCATTCTCCTGCGGTTAAAACTGATTTATAAATATCTTCTGTGTTTTTACCATGCATCAATGCATATGTGGATCCGTCCGCTCTCTTGTATGCTTTTGCCGCCCAGATACTATTAAATTCTCCTGCAAAAAGCTCCTCGCAACTTCCTTCGTCCCATGAAGGTTTCGGAGCGGATGGTGAGTCGGCTTTTCCTGATTTTTTTAAAACAAAATCGCTTTTATCCGAAACTTCCCCACTGATTTCATCCATCTTCAACGCTCTTTCCGCAGAAGATGGTGCTTTTTTCGGAGATTCGTGGTTTGATCTTTCGCATCCGGCCGCCATACCTCCTATCGTCAAAGCAGCTGCGGCGATGGACGCTTTACTCTTTATC
>JAQVVS010000093.1 GCA_028698865.1 Candidatus Altimarinota bacterium
TAGAGTGATAGCTCTTTGGGATTCATCAAATACTAATTTAAGCGTTTCTCCTTTTTCCGGTGGATATAAAGTGGCTTTTGCCAAATCCTGAGCATAGCGAATTTTTGCCTCTACCTTCATTGGCTTTGTGAAAGATTTGATCAACAAATTGTATGGAGAAAGGATCACTTCTTTTTTGAATAATGAAGGACTTGTGCCGAGTTTGGTAACAATCAATTCGTTCTTTTTAGAATCAATTCCCGTCACAAACCATGGTCCATTTGGAATCTCAACTCCTTTGCGTTGTCCGATGGTATAAAAATGTAAACCATTATGTTTTCCCAAAACTTTTCCTTGGAGATCGACGATGTTTCCTGATTCCTTCCCAATTTCTTTTTCCAAAAATGCCTTCATTGATTTATCTGAAACATAACAGAAGTCTTGGCTCTGCTTGCGGTATAGATAGAATCCAAATCCGGCTTTTTCAGCCATTTTGAAAACTTTTTCTTTGTTGTATTTACCAAGTGGTAAAAGGATTCTTGGCAACCATTCTTTTTTTAAAAATGCCAAGGAATAGGTCTGATCTTTTTTGGGATCGGCTGATTTGGCCAAAAAATATTCTTTATCTTTTTTTATGATTTGAGCGTAGTGCCCTGTCGCGATATATTTGGCTTTTTGCTTATCTGCAAAATCCAAAAGTTCTTTAAATTTCAAAACTCTATTACAAATTACACATGGATTTGGAGTTCTCTTCGCTTTTAATTCAGCTTTAAAATAATCGACAATTTCTTTTTTAAATTCTTTGCCCACATCGAGAATATAGTGCTTTGCTCCAAGCTGTTCGCAAACATGCTTAGCAATTTGAAAAGACTCATCGCTGCAACAAACATTTTCTTTCAAAGTATTTGCCGGATCGTCCCAAACTTGATATTTGAGAGAAACTCCGATCGGCTCATAGCCCTGCTTTTTGAGTTGCCACATTGCCATGGAGGAATCCACTCCTCCTGACATTCCGACAATGACTTTTTCTTTTTTTGGCATATTGATAAATAATTGCCCTGCAAGTATAGCGAGAGAGACAAATTTCGCAAGTCGATAAGCCTAAAATGCTTCCTTGATCTTTGTGAGAAGTAATGGAAATTTTGTGTATCCAGCTGATTGGTTGAGATGACCGGCTCCTTTGACGGTGATGAGCTCGGAGTTTTTTAATTTTGACTTAAGTTCTTGGCCTTTTTCTGGCTGAACATAAGGATCGTTATCAGAATTGAAGATGTAAAATTTTTGACAATTTTCGTTAATTTTTTCCCAATCAAAATCGCGATGAGTGAAAGTTTTCATTCCTTCTTCAAAAATATTTCCAGTCGAGCCAACAAATCCTGCAACTAAAAAAGCTGATTTAAATTTGTGCTTTTCTATTAAATTGATGGCAAAAGGAACGCCTAAACTATGCCCAATAATAATAGACTCTTCGTTAATATTTTTTTCGTAATCTTTGAAAGTTGCTAACCAATTCTCTAAATTTTGACCTTCCGGAGTCGTAAATTGCGGAATAAAAACTTGATAACCGAGTTGTTCAAGTTGCGACTTTAGCCAAGGGAACCAGTTTTCCTGTGGCGTGCCACCTACTCCATGAATTATAAATGCGTTTGGCATTTGCTTTATTTCTTATAAAAATATTTTATCCAAATGTTTTTGAAAAATGGTATGGATAAAGTCGACAAAACAAATCCTATAGTAGGCACTATTGCGTTCAAAAACGGCTTCGGGAAATCTGCGAAATAAAAGAAAATCACTATCACAAAATATGTTAAAATGCCCACCAAAATCTTGCGGGTTAAACTGATTTCCCATGCTTTATCCGCTTCCACTTTGCGATTGCGATCTTTGATGGAGGCTATTTCCTGCTCAATTTTTTCAAGTTTTTCCATAAATATTGATTAATCCCCTGCATTATACTAAAGTTTCTCTGACATTAACAAAATTATTATGTTCAAAGTTACTTTTAAAAATACTGGAATGGCTGTAGACGTTGAGAATGGAGCGGAACTGAAAACCGTTACCAAAGACAATCAATGGCCTGTCGCCTACGGATGCGAGGATGGAATGTGTGGAACATGTATGGTGAAAGTTGTCGAAGGTGGCGCCAATCTAAGCCCGATGGATGAAAAAGAAAAAGGCACCTTGGAGGCGATGGGAATGGATACCGGCACTTATCGTTTGTGTTGCCAGTGCAGAGTGAATGGAGATTGTACGATTGAACAATAGTATTTTTTGTAGTATTCTGGGGCGGGCAAAGGGGGGAAATAAAGGGTATTTTTTAATCTCATTTTTATGTTGAAATTACGAGACAACCAGTGGGGGTTTGATATTTCTTTAGATAATCCTTTTAGGATTTTTAGAGTGTTAAGAGAATATGCAGTGAATGCACTTGAGGAATCAAATATCGTAGATCTTTCTCGTGGTGATCCAGGATATGGATATTCGCCTTCTGTACGAGGGCGCGAATTTTATGCTTTTTTAGTCGAAATTGATACAATTTTAAATCATCCAAAAGAGCACTTTGTTTCCGATAATCGTGATGATTTCGATACTTTATGGAAAAAGATTCAGGATCACGCGGTAAGCACTTATTCCGCTCCAAAAGCCGACAAATTGACTCAAGACTTTTATTTTTTCCTTACCAGAATTGAAAAATACGCCAAAGAGCAAGGCCTTGATTGGGACAAGAAAAAAATTATTTTCGAAATGTTTAAGTATTCTGTAGTTACTGGTGGAAGTTATCTGGATCCGCAGGGAGAACCATTAGTAAGAATGGTAGTAGCGAATCATTATAATGAGAAATACAATCTGGGAATTGATTATAAAGACTTGGTTTTTATTCAAGGAGTATCACATGGAATTGGCGTTGCATTTAAACTTTTCAATGATCCAAAAATCGATTTTTTGAAAGAAGGAGACCATGTGATGATCACTTCTCCGGTTTATTCTCCGTACAATACAATCATGGATAATCGTGGGCTGAAGCCGTATCCGATTCCTGTAAATCCAGCTACCGGAAAGGTTGAAGGAGATATTGACGAGCTTTTGAAAAATGCTCCTGAGAATACTAAAATGATCTGCTTGATCGACCCGAATAATCCAACTGGATTTATGTGTGATGAAGAATTTTTGAAAAAAATTGCAGAATTTGCGAAAAAGAGAAATTGCTTGATCGTTTCTGATGAAGTTTATGGAGATTTCTTTTTTGAAAGAAAACATGTGATTATGCATTATGCTCCGGAACGCACAATTATGATTGGTGGACGGAGTAAAATCGAAAGAAGCACTGGTCTAAGATTTGGAGAATTTATCGTTCACAAAGAAGCTCAAAAATATATTCCTGAAAATATTTTGAAAGGAAAACTTGATACGGCTCCGGATTTTATGAGCTTACTTGTTTTTGCAAAAGCTCCGGGTGGAGGAATTCGTGGAGAATTTCAGCATGTCACTTTCGTGACAGGGCCTTCTCAATATTTGGGAGCGGCTCATGTGATTTTTGGAGATGATGATAGAAATGAATACTTGAAAAGAATTCGAGTTGGAATGGAAAGTTTTTATGAGATTTTAGGACTTCCTTATAACAAAAACTTGTATTACTCCTGTTTTGATCTGATGGAGATTCCGGGATGTACAAAGCAAGGAGTGCAAGCTGAGGAATTATTTGTAGGATTGGCAAAAAAAGGAGTCGTCTTAATTCCGGCAAACTTGTTTTTCTCGGAACAAGAAAGGTCTAAAAAAGATTTGCGAACTGTTGCGCGAGCGTCTTTACCAAATTTGACATTCTCAAATTTGCAGAGAGCGGCGAAATTGATCAAAGAGTATATGACGGCGTAAAAGAAGCTCCGTTCTGGACCGCGAGCCTCGCCACTATTTCAATGGGGTCCGGCTCTTTTTTCTCGAAAGTTTTCCTCCTGACCGTCGCAACTTTCAGCGAAAAAAGTCCTTCGCTTCCTCGCCTTACGGCTCGTCCGCTTCGGAACGCCTACCTCGCC
>JAQVVS010000013.1 GCA_028698865.1 Candidatus Altimarinota bacterium
CAAAATAGGAAACCTTCCAATTGGCCCTATTCATGCTTTTGAAACTAAGTGGCCGAAAAAATAAGGGTGTTGCTTGGCTGAATTGAAAATGATTAATGGATTTTGGAGGCGCCACCCAGATTCGAACTGGGGAATAACGGTTTTGCAAACCGCTGCCTTAGCCACTTGGCCATGGCGCCTCAATTTCAAAATGTCAATTTAGCGAAAACGAGTGTAGCATTTCGTCTATCATTTTGACAACGCTTTCGTCTTCGTATGGTAAATAAGCTCCGGTAATCACATATCCGAAACCTTTCATCGATACATATAATTGTTTGAATTTTATTATTGGATCGGATGTGGATTTTTTGCCTTCAAATCCTGAAATAAAAGTTTGGATTTCCGTTTCTCCGAGTTTTATAATTATTGGATCTTTGCTTAGTTCTTTGAAACTTATTAGGCTTTCTTTTGATTTCAAAAGTGTGCTTTTTCCTAAATCTTCCGAAGTTGTTTCTTTCGGAATTTGAATTTTTGAAATGTTTGTATTTGCAGTAAAGACTTCGTTTTTGAGATTGTTTCGGAAGGCGATGATCGTTTCTGCCGGCACATTCGAAGTGAAAGTATTTTTGTTTATAATTTCCCAATCTTTAGGATATGAAATTGAAAAATCAGCATCTTTATAAACTGTGTAATTTGGGTTTGATGTAATTATTTCACTATTTCCATTTTCATTGCCAAAACATCCTGTTAATAAAATGGTGGTTATCAGCAAGAGAAAGAGCTTTTTCATGAGGTTGATTTTTATATTTTAATATTTTAATTCTACAGCTTGACTTTGAGAAAAACAAGTATAGACTTTGCGTCGTTTTTAAAAGCAAGTCATATGAAAATAGGAATTTTATCTTTTAGGTCATTAAACAGACAGGCTTCGGAGGAAGAAATAGAATTGAAAAAGCAGGCAAAGGCTCGCGGACATATAGCCAGAATTTTTAGAGCGGCTAAGTTTCAACTGGTTTACGATAGGGAATCTCCGTGGTTTTTTTATAATGGGAAACCTTTGAAGAAATATGATGTGATGATAACTCGTCCTGCGGTTGTGAGAGATGTGGATTTGTCGATTGCGCTTATTGAGCAATTGGAAATGGCTGGTATTCCGCTATTCAACAATTATCATTCTATTCTGAAAGCTAAAAATAAAATTAAAACAACTCAGATTTTGGATCACTATGGCATTCCTTTGCCTAAAACAGTTGTAATTCATCGACCGGAGGACGTGGCTCAGGCGGCGAAAATGGTGGGAGGATTTCCGGTTATAGTAAAAAATCCTTTTGGATCTTTTGGAAATGGAGTGACTATCATTGAGAGCATGCGCGCTTTGAATTCGTTTTTGGTTTGGGACAAGCCTTTATATTTGCTTCAAGAGTATGTTAAATATTCGAAGGGGAAAGATATGAGAGTTTTTGTTGTGAATGGGAAAGTGGTTGGATCGATGATGAGATCAGCTAAAAAAGGAGAATTCCGAAGTAATATTGAATTGGGAGGAATTGGGGCTCCTATAGAGCCGACTCCTGAGGAGATTGCGATTGCAATAAGGTCAGTGCAGGCTTTGGATTTGCATTATGGAGGTGTTGATATAATGAGGAGTAAAACTGGTCCTGTTGTTTTGGAGGTTAATTCAAATCCGGGGTTTAAAGCTTTGGAGACCGCCACTGGAGTTAGTGTTGCAGGGGCGATTGTGGATTATGCTGTCGAATTCGCTGAAAGACACTACAGTTATGTTTCTCAGAAGATTGAGGAATAAGGCTATGTTTTTTATTTTTACTTTTTGCGGTCTTTTATAATATTGTCGACAAGTCCGTATTTTTTCGCTTCGTCCGCAGACATAAAGAAATCTCTGTCGGTGTCCTTTTCTATTCTGTCCAAAGGTTGTCCTGTGTGTTTTGCCAAGATTCCGTTTAAGCGATCTTTAGTCTTTATTATATGTTCGGCATGAATTCTAATGTCAGAAGCTTGTCCTTCTGTTCCTCCCAGCGGTTGATGAATCATTACTTCCGCATTTGGGAGAGAAAATCTTTTCCCTTTGGCTCCTCCCGCAAGAAGAACTGCGCCCATTGAGGCGGCCATACCTATACATACTGTTGAAACGTCCGGCTTTATATATTGCATTGTGTCGTAAATAGCGAGTCCTGCGGTTACATGGCCGCCTGGGCTGTTTACATACATTATTATATCTTTGTTCGGATTTTCATTTTCCAAAAAAAGTAGTTGAGCGATTATCAAGTTTGCTACGTTTCCGTCGATCGCTGTTCCCAAAAATATAATTCTATCTTTTAACAATCTCGAATAAATATCATAAGCTCTTTCTCCTTGATGAGATTTTTCTATAACTGTTGGGACTAGGATTGAATTTTGGATTGGATCCGTTGTTTTTGATTTTCCTGTTGTCATTTTGTTTGTTTAAAATAAATAAAAATGAGAAATTACTCTTTATAGTATATCAAATTTTTATAGATAATTCAGCTTTGGTATTTATCAAGGGCTTGACGTTCGCTCGTTAACATGGTTTCGCATGACGTAATGTGTGGTTAAAAAGATTTTTATAAATTCTGTTGACTTTAAATTGTATTTTAAATAGACTGCTCCTGCATTTGAGATATTTTTGTTTTGTTTCCATTTGATTTGCGTCTTTTGGAAGGCAAAATCGCTCCTTGAAAACATCGATAGCGTAATAGAGACATTGGCAAATTTACATTAAAATTTTCTGCATCATTTTATGATGCGGTTCAATTCTATTTGATGAAGAGTTTGATTCTGGCTCAGGATTAACGCTGGCGGTATGTATAATACATGCAAGTCGAGCGCCCAGCACCCTGCTCACAATATTTTATTTTGTCAGAAGCGAAAAATTCACTCACCGTATTGATTTATACGGTTCGTTATAATTTTTCACTTCTTCCTTATAAAATGGTTGCGATCAGAGTGCTGGGAGCGGCGAACGGGTGCGTAACACGTTGGAATATTCCTCGAACTCAGGGATAACCCGCCGAAAGGCGTGGCTAATACCGGATGGTCCCGAAAGGGTAAAGATTTATCGGTTCGAGAGTAGCCTGCGGCCTATCAGCTTGTTGGTGAGGTAACGGCTCACCAAGGCTATGACGGGTAGCTGGTCTGAGAGGACGACCAGCCACAATGGGACTGAGACATGGCCCATACTCCTACGGGAGGCAGCAGTAAAGAATCTTTCGCAATGGGGGAAACCCTGACGAAGCGATACCGCGTGAGCGATGAAGGTCGTAAGATCGTAAAGCTCTTTTCTGAAGGAATAATTCTGAAGGTACTTTAGGAATAAGCACCGGCTAACTCCGTGCCAGCAGCCGCGGTAATACGGAGGGTGCAAGCGTTATCCGGAATCATTGGGCGTAAAGCGTACGCAGGTGGTTTGTTAAGTTGAGTATTAAATCTTGAAGCCCAACTTCAAGTCTGTACTTAAAACTGGCAAACTCGAACCTTTTAGGGGTGCACGGAATTCTGTGTGTAGGGGTAAAATCCGTTGATACACAGAGGAACACCAAAAGCGAAGGCAGTGCACTGGAAAAGTGTTGACACTCATGTACGAAAGCGTGGGGAGCGAAAAGGATTAGATACCCTTGTAGTCCACGCCTTAAACTATGGATACTAGGTGTTGGGAGATTCGACCCTCTCAGTGCCGACGCAAACGCATTAAGTATCCCGCCTGGGAAGTACGATCGCAAGATTAAAACTCAAAGAAATAGACGGGGACCCACACAAGCGGTGGAGCATCTGGTTTAATTCGATAGTAAGCGAGGAACCTTACCTAGGCTTGACATCCCAAGAATCCCTTGGAAACAGGGGAGTGCCTCACGGAACTTGGAGACAGGTGCTGCATGGTTGTCGTCAGCTCGTGCCTTGAGGTGTTCGGTTAAGTCCGTAAACGAGCGCAACCCATGTCATGTGTTGTATATTTCACATGAGACTGCCGATTCAAAGTCGGAGGAAGGTATGGATGACGTCAAATCAGCATGGCCCTTATGCCTAGGGCGACACAGGTGCTACAATGGATAGTACAATGGGTAGCAATCCCGTAAGGGGGAGCCAATCCCAAAAGCTATTCTAAGTTCGGATTGAGGGCTGCAACTCGCCCTCATGAAGTTGGAATCGCTAGTAACCGCGGATCAGCCATGGCGCGGTGAATATGTTCCTGGGTCTTGTACTCACCGCCCGTCACACTATGAAAGGTAGGAGTGCCCGAAATACCCTTAGCAAATGAGCGGGGTCCTAAGGCAAGACTACTGATTGGAGTGAAGTCGTAACAAGGTATCCGTAGGAGAACCTGCGGATGGATCATCTCCTTTCTAAGGAGCAACATAGGATCAAATACTACGGTATTTATCCCATGGTCGAACTTTGCTAATATTTAGCAAGGTGGTAGCCGTCATTGGCGGCGCCGAAAAGTCCACTGTCTCTATTACGTTGTTGATGTTTTAAGGATAAAATATGAGTTAGGTTTAAAAGCTTGGCTTTTTTTGTTGTTTTTGTTTGAGGGTTTTGTCTCGTGAGTTTTTTCTTTCTTTTTTCTTGCTTTTAAAAATCATTTTATTTAGAATGCATCCGCTTTTTGATATGGGGCTGTAGCTCACTTGGCTAGAGCGCCTCGTTTGCACCGAGGAGGCAGAGGGTTCAATTCCCTCCAGCTCCACCAAAAATATTTATCTCATTTCTAATGTTGGAAGCGATATTTGTACTGATTGCGATGTTTGGGGCATTTTATTTTGTTGAATTTGTTTATCCTTTGAATGAACGGGGAGGGATTTTTGCGTTTTTTGTTATTTTGGTTGCTGTGTTTTTGATTATTGCTCCTGGAATGTACTCTATGATTACCGGAGCTCCTTTTGTTTTGACTACAAAAAAGAGGCTTTCTGCGATGATAAAATTGGGAAATTTTAAAAAAACGGATGTGGTTTATGATTTGGGTTGTGGGGATGGTAGAATTGTTAGGGAAGTCGCTAAATGTGGGGTGAAAAAGGCGATTGGATATGAATTTTCTTTTTTTACTTTTTTGTTGGCGAAATTGCGAACTTTTTTGAATGGGGGAGCGGAGGAAATTTATTTTCGAAATTTTTGGAAAGAAGATTTTACTGATTCGACTGTAATAGTTTGTTTTTTGTTGCCGAAGCCGATGGAGAAAATTAAAAAAGAAATTTGGCCAAAGCTTAAAAAGGGGACAAGGATTGTTTCAAATGATGCCAAACTTCCTGGAGTTGTTCCAGAAAAAGAGCTTCACAAGGTCTTTTTGTATATAAAAAAATAATTGACTAAACTCTGTCTTTCTATTAAGGTTGTCTTTGAAATTTTTGCAGTTTGAAATATGGGCGATTAGCTCAGTTGGTTAGAGCGCGACACTGATAATGTCGAGGTCTGAAGTTCAACTCTTCAATCGCCCACCATATAATTTAAAAAATATTATGGATAGATTCTTGGTTTTCATTTGCGGTTTTGCGATTGCTCTTTTGTTTCTTAAGTATAGAGCTCAGGTAAAAGATTTTATTGGAAGTGTGCAGTTTGCCGAAGATCATCTCGGGGGGACGACCAACTTGATAATACTTATTGCTTTTGCTTCTTTTATTGTTGCTTTGATGTATTCGCTGGGGACTTTGCAATCGATTCTTGACGGAACGATTGGGCGATTTTTTAGATAATATTTTGTTTTGATATTCGTTTGTTTGAAGCGCTTTTTATTAATTATAAAAATCATGTTGACTTTGATATAATTAATAAATATAATCCCACCGCATTATTGAGTAATTGATTAAAAATTCTTAATTACCTTATGCAAAAAACTCGCTACATATCCCTAAGCTTAACGATTTTCTGAGCAATCACCAGCAATCTTTAAGTTTAGGGGTGTGTAGAGTACACACCCTTTTTTGTTCCTTGAAAATCAGGCGTTAAACGAAATAAATTGCAATTTCTTTTTTAGAAAGAAATAAATGTAAATGTTAGAATTTTTTTTACCAATTACTAGTTAAAGTAATTGGTTCTCTATATTGATAAGTTACTTAAAAGCATAAAGTGGATGCCTTGACTCCAAATTCCGATGAAGGACGTAGCTAACTGCGATAAGCTTCGGTGAGCCGTTAAGCAGGCTTTGATCCGGAGATTTCCGAATGGGGAAACCCATCCGCCATCATGGGCGGATACAATATTTTGAATTGAGTAGGAATATTGAGGGTACTCGGTGAACTGAAACATCTCAGTAACCGAGGAAAAGAAATCAAATCAGAGATTCCCTTAGTAGTGGCGAGCGAAAGGGGAACAGCCCAAACCATTTGCTACGGCAAGTGGGGTTGTAGGACCTCAACATGAATCATATTTCTATTAGCCAAACGCCTCTGGAAAGAGCGACCATAGAGGGTAATAGTCCCGTCGGCGAAAATAGGGTATGAGTCTAGAGTGTTCCTGAGTAGGGTCGGACACGTGTAATCCGGCTTGAATCCGGGAGGACCATCTCCCAAGGCTAAATAGATTTGGAGATCGATAGTGAACAAGTACCGTGAGGGAAAGGTGAAAAGCACCCCGGTGAGGGGGATGAAATAGTTTCTGAAACTTTATGCTTACAGAGACCAGGAGTTCGCCTTGTGCGAATGACTGGGTACTTTTTGTAGAACGGACCAACGAGTTAGTTCTATGGCGCGTTAGGTTAAGGGAGTAATACCCGAAGCCACAGTGAAAGCGAGGGTGAATAACCCGATTTAGTGCCATGGACTAGACCCGAAACCGGGAGAGCTACTCATGATCAGGTTGAAAGTCGCAGAAATGCGACCGGAGGACCGAACTTAACGTCGTTGTAAAGGCGTAGGATGAATTGTGAGTTGGAGTGAAAAGCTTACCGATCTCGGAGATAGCTGGTTCTCCTCGATATAGCTTTAGGGCTAGCCTCGTGTTAATAGCAATAGGGGTAGAGATCTTTTTAGGCTAGGGGACGAAATAAGTCTACCAAACCTAGATAAACTTCGAATACTATTGTGAGTTTCACGGGAGTTAGACTGTGACAGCTAAGTGCCACAGTCGTGAGGGTAACAGCCCAGACCATCATTTAAGGTCCCTAATAAAACCTAAGTGGAAAAGGATGTGGGATTGCGTATACAATCAGGAGGTTGGCTTAGAAGCAGCCATCCCTTTAAAGAGTGCGTAACAGCTCACTGATCTATGCGATCTCGCGCCGAAGATATAACGGGGCTCAAGGTTTTAACCGAAAATGTGGATTTTTTCCGCCTCGGCGGACTGAATGGTAGAGGAGCGTTCCTGTCAGCGTCGAAGCTCAATCGTGAGGTTGGGTGGAGCGTCAGGAAGTGAGAATGTTGGTATAAGTAACGTAAGTTCGATGAAAAATCGAACCACCGAATACCCAAGGTTTCCCAAGCCACGTTAATCGACTTGGGGTTAGTCGGTCCTAAGGTCAGGCCGAAAGGCGTAGCCGATGGACAACGGGTTAATATTCCCGTACAACTTAATTTTCGCCCGAGCAATACTTGAAGATTTTCGAATTTGACTTTTTAAGGCCTTGTGCCTTAATTTGGAGGATTTGTTAAGCTGAGAGTGGCGCTAGCTCAGGGGTGTCGCAGATGGATAACTTAGGCGTGTTAATGAATTCACGTGTAAACAATTAGCTTATGCTCTTTGAGGTAAATCCCTTAGAGTTCGCGAGTTGTGATGCGTTGTGCTCTGGCTTTGCCAGGGGAATCTAAGTGATTTCAGCTGCCAAGAAAAACCTCGGTAGCGAGAAAATTGAGTTACCGTACCGCAAACCAACGCCGGTGGGTAAGTCGAGAAGACTAAGGTGATCGAGAAAACTACTGCTAAGGAACTCGGCAAAACAGCAAGTGTAACTTCGGGATAAACTTTGCCAAATGCTTGTTTCTAATGAGTATTTGGCCGCAGCTAATGATTTCAACCGACTGTTTAGCAAAAACACAGGTCTCTGCAAAGTCGTAAGACTATGTATAGGGGCTGACGCCTGCCCAGTGCCAGAAGGTCACGAGGAGAGCTTTACGGCTTGAATCTAAGCCCTGGTGAACGGCGGCCGTAACTATAACGGTCCTAAGGTAGCGAAATTCCTTGTCGGGTAAGTTCCGACCCGCACGAATGGCGTAACGTCGTTGAAAACTGTCTCAGCAGTAGACTCGGTGAAATTGCAGATCTGGTAAAAATGCCAGAGTTATCATGGAAAGACGAGAAGACCCCATGCAGCTTTACTATAGTTTGACATTGATTCTGAATATATCTTGTGCAGGATAGGTGGGAGGCTTTGAAGGGCGGACGCTAGTCCGTTTGGAGCCAACCTTGAGATACCACCCTTGTTATGTTTAGGATCTAACCTGTGCCGTTAATCCGGCATTTAGGGACAGTGTTTGATGGGTAGTTTGACTGGGGCGGTCGCCTCCTAAAGAGTAACGGAGGCGCGCAATGGTTCCCTAGGCCTGGATGGAAATCAGGCTGATAGTGTAAACGCGTAAGGGAGCTTAACTGCAAGACCTACAAGTCGAGCAGATGCGAAAGCAGGTGTTAATGATCCGATAGTGGCATGTGGGTGCGCTATCGCTCAACGGATAAAAGCTACGCTGGGGATAACAGGCTGATAGTGCCCAAGAGTTCACATCGACGGCACTGTTTGGCACCTCGATGTCGGCTCGTCACATCCTGGGGCTGGAGAAGGTCCCAAGGGTTTGGCTGTTCGCCAATTAAAGTGGTACGCGAGCTGGGTTCAGAACGTCGTGAGACAGTTCGGTCTCTATCTTCCATGATCGTAGGATATTTGAAGGGGATCTGCCCATAGTACGAGAGGACCTGGGTGGACGAACCTCTGGTGTATCTGTTGTCACGTCAGTGGCATTGCAGAGTAGCTACGTTCGGTTGGATAACCGCTGAAAGCATCTAAGTGGGAAGCCATACCCAAGATTAGATATCCCCATTAACCTCCCTGAAGACTACAGGGTTGATAGGTCACAGATGGACGCACAGTGATGTGTTAAGTCGAGTGATACTAATAGGTGATTGAACTTATTTTTAGAGAACCTTTTACTTAGACTGGTAATTAGTGGAAGAAATTCCATTTGATCTTTACATTTATAAAGCCCATTATCTTGGCAATTATTGAGACGGGGGTACACCTGTTCCCATCCCGAACACAGTAGTTAAGCCTGTCTTCGCCGATGTTACTACGACTTGATCGTGGGAAAGTAGGGCGTTG
Source organism: Candidatus Altimarinota bacterium (assembly GCA_028698865.1). Taxonomy (GTDB): domain Bacteria; phylum Patescibacteriota; class Gracilibacteria; order UBA1369; family LOWO2-01-FULL-3; genus CAINDQ01. The sequence goes on from JAQVVS010000013.1 coordinate 9,248, forward strand.
CCAAGATAGTGGGCTTTATTTTGTTTATTCCGAGACCTATAGAGAGCGGTTTCGGTGCTTCCAAAATAGTTGTTGTTAGAAAAAACTTCGATTCGCTTTGCTTCGCGAATTTTAAACTTAGAAAACCACGAGACTTAAGCTTAAAATTCATTTCGCTTGCTCATGAAGATTTTTTCTCACGGTTTTTTGTTGTGTATGCTTTTTCTATGCGATGACCCGCGAGATCCGTAGCAAAAAACGAGGATTTTGTTTGATCTCGTACGTTTTTTTGTTGTATATATTTATGCGTTTTTTGGGGTCGAAACACTTGGATTTTGAGAACTGCTTTCTACTCCGAGCTCGGCCGCTCTTTCTTCATCCGTGGTTATTGCGAGAGTTTCCAGTCTGTGAAGTTTTGCGCTTCTGGACGTTTTTGGATTGTAAATATTATAAAACAACTCGATTAACTCCGGAGTGGTAAGTTGTTGTACTTTTAGCCCACAGTTTTCAAGTCCTGATTTAACTATACTTACTCTTTGTATAAGAGTTTTTTTCAATCTGTTAAATGAATCCAGTCTTTTTTTGATATCTGCAAAGCTGTCTTTTGGAGCCAATCTTTGAAAAAATCCTTGAACTACGGTTGTAGGTCCCGGAACTGTTGCTGGATCGTACGGAACCACCACGTAAAATTCTTTATCCATTATATCGGCGTAATCCACTAATTTCTTTATGTATTCTGCGTATTCGTAGGTTTGTTCTTGCAAAAGTGGGTTTTTTTGCTTATCCCCAAGTTCTTTTACTTGTTTCAAATAATTGTCTATATCTAATTTTTTCGATCTTACGACTATTTGTACCGGAAATTCCAAAGAGTTCAAAAATCCTTGATATCCGTAAATTATCGAATTTTGTTCGGGTTCGGATTTCAAATTGAAGTTTATGCTCGAAGTTTTCAAAACGGCTCTCATTCCTCCGTTTTTCAAAACCAAGGTGTTGTCTCTGATTTCTCCGAAACGCAAATGAGTTTGAGTGCTGGCTAGGGCGTTGTCTCTGTTTTTCTTTGCTGGTGCTATTAAATCAAGGAGTCCCATGTTATTTTTTTGTTGGTAAAATTGTATTTTTGTTTTGAATTTCAATATTTTTCATTTTTTCAACCAATTCTTTTTCTGCGTTTTTCCCGTAGTTATCAACGATGTTTACGAGTTCGTGGATGTTTTTTTTTGGTTTTTCTGATTGGTTTATATTTATTGTGTCATCTTTCTTTTTGATTGTTTCGAATGGAGAAATGAATGGAGTTCCGGTTCCTTGTATCCAAAATCTTTTTTTAGGCAGTAAATTGTATTCTATCAGATACATTATATAAAATCCGAATGACAAATCGTGAATTCTCAAGAAAGCTATCGCAAGAGTGAGTCCTCCTACTATGGCGACCGGAGGGAGCCATATTTCCCAGAAATAGGCTTTTGCCAAGCTTACATATATTGCATATGCCAATCCTCCTCCAATTCCAAGGATTCCCAATTGTTTTAAAGTTATTGGGCCTATGATCGTATCTTCTCTTTGTACATCTTGTGGAACTTTGAATTGCATATTGCTTTTTATTTGAATTTTATCTTCATATTTTAGCATTTATTTGACCTTTTATCAATGATAATTTTTCTGGTAGAATACTCCCGCTTTGAAAAATCAATAATTTATGAAACAAGAAAGTATTAGAAATTTTTGCATTATAGCTCATATAGATCATGGAAAGTCCACTTTGGCCGATAGGTTTTTGGAGGTGACGAATACTATTTCCAAGCGAGATATGAAGCACGGCCAAATGCTTGATACTATGGAATTGGAGCAGGAAAGGGGTATTACGATAAAGCTTCAGCCCGTTCGGATGGATTGGGAATATGAGGGTGAAAAATATATTTTGAATTTGATAGATACTCCGGGGCATGTGGATTTTTCTTATGAAGTTTCCAGGAGTCTTGCGGCTTGCGAGGGCGCTATTTTGGTTGTGGATGCGACTCAGGGGATTGAGGCTCAAACTTTGGCGAATTGTTATATGGCCTTGGAGCACAATTTGGAAATTATTCCAGTTTTGAATAAAATCGATTTACCTTCCGCGGATCCGGAAAAGCGAGCTCAGGAAATTGAAGATGCTTTAGGCCTTCCAAAAGAAGAAGTGATTGCCATTTCCGCGAAAGAAGGCACGAATGTTGAAAAAGTTCTTGAAAGAGTTGTTCAAAAAGTTCCTGTTCCTTCTGGAGGGAAGGACAAGGAGGAATTGAAGGCTTTGATTTTTGATTCGGTTTATGATTCTTATAGAGGGGTTGTAACTTATGTAAGGCTTTTTTCGGGGTCGGTCAAAAAGGGAGATAAGGTTTATTTTTTGAGCAATAAAAAGGAGATCGATGTGCTTGAGGTTGGGTATTTCAAGCCGAAGTATGTTGCGGCTGAAGAACTTCATTCTGGAGAAGTTGGATATATCGTCACTGGCCTTAAAAGTGTGCGTGATGCTAGAGTAGGGGATACTATTTGGCAATCATCTGGTAGTGAGGTTGATATCATGAATGCAAAGGCTTTGCCTGGGTATCATATTGTAAAACCTTTTGTTTTTGCTGGAATTTTTTGTACTGAGGCTAATGATTATCCTTTACTTAGGGAAGCCTTGGAAAAACTGAAAATGAATGATAGTGCGCTTTCTTTTCAGCCTGAAAATTCTGTCGCTTTAGGATATGGTTTCAGATGCGGATTTTTGGGATTGTTGCATATGGATATTGTTCAGGAAAGATTGGAAAGAGAATACGATTTGGATTTGATAATGACTGCGCCTTCTGTTTCGTATGAAATAATAATGAAAACTGGTGAAACTATTGTTATTTCCAGCGCGGCTGATTTGCCAGATCCTACTAAAATAGATGGTATAAAAGAGCCTTGGGTGAAAGTTGAAATCTTGACTCCGAAAGACTACATCGGGAACATAATGACTCTTTGTTCCGAAAAAAGAGGTGTTTACAAAAATATAAATTATTTGGATAAAAATAAAGTTATTGTGATTTTTGAGATGCCTTTGGCTTCGATAATTGTTGATTTTTATGATAAATTAAAAGGATTGACCAGCGGATATGCTTCAATGAATTATGAATATTTGGAATACAGGAGAGACCATTTGGTTAAATTGGATATTATGGTGTCTGGAGAAAAAGTTGATGCTTTGTCTGCAATAGTGCATCGTGAAGAATCTTTTTATGTGGGTCAGGTTTTGACTAAAAAGTTGAAAGATCTTATTCCGAAAGCTCAATTTGTAATTCCGATTCAGGCTGCGATTGGAGCGAAAGTCATTGCTCGCGAAACTATCCCTGCTTTTAGAAAAGATGTTACTGGTGGTCTTTATGGAGGCGATTATTCTCGAAAAAGAAAGCTTTTGGAAAAGCAGAAAAAAGGAAAGAAACGAATGAAAATGATGGGAAAAGTCGCTTTGCCGCAAGAAGCTTTTATGGCGATTTTAAAGAAGTAAGGTGAAATATTGTCTTTTTTGTGCTATAATTTCGTATGAAATAAATTTTTGCAATGATTAAATTTCTTAAATGGTTATTTTTTGCTCTCTCTCCTTATGTCAATTCTCTCGAGAGAAAGGTTGATAAGTTTTTTCAGCATGTTAAATCCACTGATAATATTTTTTCCATACAAAAGGAATTGATTGAGTTTATGCAGAAAGATTTGGTTATAGTGAATGTTTGGTTGGAAAAAAAATTTAAAGGTTATAAATATTTGAGCAAGAGAGTTAGGAGAAAAATGTATGATGATACGAAATCTATTGTCGTAAAATTCAATGAGTTTTGCGAGAAGCATTTGATTGATGAGATGAGTCTAAAATCCGCACTTGAGGAAAAAGGCTTGGTGTATCCTTCCGGAAATTTTGAACAACTGAGGGTTTTGGCTTGTATTAGCGAGTTTTTGAAGCCCGGTCTTTATTATGAATATATAAAAACTTCCAGTTTTGGAAAACTTTTGAGAGATCCCGATAAAGAAAAGTTGCAGGGAGATTGCAATCAAATTGTCACCCTTTATATTTATCTTTATTCTTTGAAATTTCCGCTGAGCGATTTACAAATAAAGCTTTTGCCGGAACATGTTTGTTTGCATTTTAGAGGCGTTGATATAGAGGCGACTTCCGGAGAATTACTTAAATATTCAAAATTTGATCATTTGCTTCCCATCACTGAAATTATTTCTACAAATCTTTTGGACTTGAATGATTTTAGAGAAGATTTTCAAAAAGTTTCTGAAAGAGAGATGGTGAAAAGCGCTCAATTGGCTTATGCGATAAGTAGTTTAAAAGAGCTGGTTGAAAAAAATCTCGAAGTTGCTTATCACAATTTGGGAGTTTCGGCGATGCATGGAAATGATTTCAAGACTGCTATTTTTTATCTTTCAAAACTTAGAAAAAAAGATGTTTTGAATACTGCGTACAACAATGCTTGCGTTTATTTTGTGAATAAAAAGGATTTTGAGAAGGCGAAATATTATGCTGTAGAAAGCGGAAATACGGAGTTGCAAGAAAAAGTTGATGATTTGAGATGGTCAAACAGATACAATGAATTGGCCAAAAAAGTTTCCGGAGTAAAAACTACTGCCGATGCAAAAAAATTCAAATCTTATTACAATGAGATGAGAGATTTGGCTCGAAAATTAAAAGATTCGAAATTGGAGGCGCAAGTAAATGAAATTTTGAAACAGATTTAGTGGTGGAGTGTGATTTTGCGAATGGTTCTGTAAACGCCTTTTTTTTGGCTTGTTTTTCTGGTATAATACAGGGATATCGTTGAGCATAAATTTATTAAAAAAATGAAAGGATTTCTACTGAAAATATCGAAAATTTTTTTTGTCACTCTCTTCGTGGCTGGATTTTTGTTTGTTTTGATGGAACTTTTTGTTGGAGATTTTGGAAAAATGAAGGAGAAAATTTCCGGATTTTTAAATTTTGAGAGAGGTGATAATTTTGAAAATTCTTATGTTTTGAAAGTTGTTTATCCCGACGAACCTTCCGTTTTTGAGCCGACGCATTCAAATCCGACTTCAAAGCAAAGATTGGCAAATGTGTACGAATCGCTCGTTAGAACCGACAGAAATTTGAAAATAAAATCTTCTCTTGCCCTTACTTGGGGGCTTCTTGATGACACGACTTGGGAATTTAAATTGAGGCCGAATGTACAGTTTCATAATGGAAGTGATTTTGATGCGATGGATGTGAAAATGAGTTTGGAAAGGGCAAAAACTTTCTCGACTTCCGAATTGATTGGACAAACTGAAACTATAGAGAGTATTGAAATTTTGGATGATTTGACTTTGAAAATCGTTACGAAAAAGCCGGATCCTTTGCTTTTGCAAAAGTTGGCTATGGTTTTGATTCTTCCATCCGAATATTGGAATGATGAAATAAAAGTGCCGATTGGGACGGGGCCTTATAGATTTGAATCTTTGGATGAGGGTGTAAAAACCGTTTTAAAGAGGTTTGAAGATTATTGGGGAAAGAAATCTTTGTTTGAAAAAGTAGAGCTTTATACGAGTTTCGATAAATTTGAGAGGGTGAGAATGTTGATGGATGGATCTGTGGATTTGCTTGTTTTTGTGCCGTATGACGGGGTTTCGATTGTGAAAGATGAGGGATTTAATATTTCTGCGGTTCCGAGCTTGGAAGTGCAGTTTTTGGTTTTTAATACAAAGTCTCCATTGATGAAAGATCTTGATAATAGGAGAATTGTTTCTTTGGCTTTAAGTCAGGATGCGCTTGTAGAGGCGGTTGGGGGATATGCTAGAAAATCAAATCAGTTTGTGAGTTCCGGAGTGACAGGGTTCAATTCCAAGATTTCTGAACATATTTATGATTTATCTTTGGCCAAAAAACTTGCGGAGGAGAGGGGATTGACTTCAAAAACTGTTCAATTTCATCTGGTCAAAGGATTAACCGTTTTGGGAGATTATGTGAAATCTCAGCTGGAACAAATCGGAGTGAATGTTATAGTTTCTTACTTGGAGACTGATGACTTTTTTAAATCGATGGAGGCGGGGAAAGCCGATTTTTATTTTCTCGGATTTAAATCTGAGATAGGGGATTCTTTGTCGTTTTTGCAATTTTTGGCTCACAGTCAAGGCTCTTATGCTTATTGGGGGTATAAAAATGAATATCTCGATAGATTGGTTGAAGATAGCGTGACGGAAATGGATGCGCTAAGTCGTAGAAAAAATCTTCAGGAAGCTATGAAGATTTTGATGGAAGATGATTTTTTCGGGGTGCCTCTTTTTGAATATGAAACTGTTTATGCTTTCAATGATAAAATTGATTTTAATCCCAGAATCGATGGAGTGGTTATTTTTGATGAATTTACTATAAATTAAAAATGCAAATTACAATTCGAAACAAAATGATTATAGCGATTTCCGCCTTGATGGTGGTGCTTTTCGGATTGGTCGCGCATTTGTTTATAAATGAGAAAAAGCAGGAAATGGCCAATGATATTTATGTGAATGTTTTGTCTTTTGCGAAACTTACGGCTCCCGACATTATTTACAATCAAGATCTTTATTTGGAGCAAAACGGATTTGTTTATTTCAATAGAGAAATCAGATCGATTTTGAGCCAAAATGAAAATATTTCTTCTGTGAAAATTTTGAATTATGAAGGAAAAATAATTTATGATTCGAATGTCGATACTGATAGGCGTTA
>JAQVVS010000094.1 GCA_028698865.1 Candidatus Altimarinota bacterium
GGCTTTTGGATCTCCACTCGTAGCTCCGGCTTCATCATCTAATTTTTCAGCCTGATTTTCTTCTGTCATTTTTTGTTTTTATTTCCCTGTATTTTACCATATTTCTAGATGTTTTTCAATGCGCGGGAGAGGATTCCATGCCTTACTCCCACTGCTTTGGTCACATCATTAATTACTTTGCCCGCTTCCGGATCTTTCGGGTCGTGACAAATAACTCTTATATCTTGAGCTTGATACCCGAATCCTATTCCTTGAACAATAATGCCTTTTTGTCTTAGTCGTTGGATAATTTGAGTAGCTTGTGCTTTATCTAAAACCCCTCCATCAGATACTACTGTTAGCACTTTCACCAATTTCTTATTCTTAATTCGCTCTGTTTGTTCGGTCGTAATTCCGGCTTCGTAAGCCATTAACGCTCCTACCAAGTTTCCAGTTCCTTCCCTTGTTTTATCAAGCTCGTCGTATAATCTGCATAAAGCTTTTTCATCAAGGATATCTTCCGTACTTAAAGATTGATTCACTTCGGTATTACCTTTGAAAATCAAGACTCTGCTACGCAATCCGATCGATTCTCTCATTCGTCTTTTGTATCTGTCCAAATCCAGCCTTCGTCCAAGCATCATCAAATTGTATAGGCCGGAAAGAATCATTTTTTTCTGTTCGGCCGCTGGGGTTCCTGACATTGAAGCTGTTAAATCAAGAATAGAATCATCTTCAAAAGAAGTTACATCTACCTGTTCTTTTGATTTTCTGTGTATAAGCTTATATCCCATCGGGTCGGATTCTCCAGATAAAATATCTATGACGGCGTCAACAGGATCTTCCAATTCATCGCCTTCACTCTGCCTTACCGGACCTCTGAATGATTCCACTGGGACTTCACGCTTTTTGTAGATCAGCTCAAACAGTTTTTCCCATTCTTCCGCAATGGTGCTTGGGTTTCCCGATATACTAGAGTCTTCAGATATAGCAGTTTTATTTATACTTTCCACATATCTCTCCACCGTTTTCCATTTTTGAAAATTGACTCCTGCCGTTTTTGCGAATAGATCTTCCGGAGAAGGTTCTTTTTCCGTACCGCTCTCTTCGTTAATCAATTCTTCGAACAATGCACGGATTTCTTCTATGGTAAGCTCTTCCTGCGGGTCTGTCGGAGGACTTTCGTCTCCAAAATCACCATCTTGGGCAACATTCTCTTCTTCCGGCTCCTCCTTTTCATCTTTTTCTTTCGGGGGCGTCGCATCTATTCTTTGCCACGAATATCCATCCCAAATTTCACTCCATGCGTGTCCAATTCCGGCAACAGCCGCAAATTCAAATCGTGGATCTTTTTTCACATAATGACCCGCTATAACTCTGTGATTTACTCCTAACCGAGCCAATAATTGTCCGCAAAAAATATTACTCCAATAACAATCAGCGACTTTATTGGCGCACATTGTCTCAAGACATCCGTTTCCTGCACTTAAATATTTGGTGTTCATGTCCGCTCTTGCGTTTTCATCTTTAGGATATTTGAATTTTTTCCTGATATATGAGGAACATTGTTTTGATTTTTCAATTTCCGATAACGGCTGGCTTTCAATATTTCGCAGGAATTCTTCAGCTTCCGCGTCAAGATCACCCCAGATTTCGATCTCGTTTTCCGGTGAATCTATAAGGGCATTGTCTTTTGTTTTTGCGATAATAAATTGGAATGAAACTTTTTGTTTAATTTTACTCTCTGTTTCGGTTTGCACGGATGATTTTGGTTTTAAATAAAAAGATCCGTTTTCAGTCCTGTAAATCCCTATATTGCTTGGTGTAATAGAGTCTGTCAGTGGAATTGCTTTGTATGGCAATTCTACAAGATTGTCTTTTGCCGGGTCGTAAACCGTTTCGTATGTACATTTTTTAAGGTTATCCGATTCTATTTCTTCTGTTGGTTCAAAAAGCTCTGCATGCCCTTCCTCCTGAACGATTTTGTGTTGGGCTGGTTCAAATCGGCAAACATATCCTCTATAATAACCTCCATAGAAAGGATTTACTTTTGTCTCTATCGATTCCGGATCGATCGGCTCGCTTTCTCCCGCGCCAACTTGCGGTTTATATTCGAACTTTTCTGTCGAATGAGATTCTTTCTTTTTCAATTTGGCCCGAATTTTTGAAATACCTTTAAAAAGTTTTTCCTCGATTTCGTAGCTATATCTTTCCGAAACGATAGCGTCAATAACGCTAAGTTCTTTATGCGGACCTTTTTTTAATCTCGGAATTGAAGCTATCGCCTCTTTTATCTCGTCCGGAATATTTTGTGGGAAAGTTCCTGTAATAACATAATGTTCGCAGGCATAATCAAAGCATTCCGTTAGCTGTAGATTTGATGTGTCTAATTGAATTATTTGATCCGTTAATCTGGGAACGATATTTTTTATATTCTTTAGCCCTTGTAATTGCAATACTCTGACCATATCCGGGTTTGAGCTTGTAGCCTCGAGAATCCCTTTCGCGTTTCTTTTCAGAGCCCTTTTCAGTTGTGAAGTCTGAGCCAATTTTAATCCTCCGAATCTATATGCATGTTGAATTGTCTGAAACTGTTTTCCATTAACTGTTATTTCAATCGCTGACCCTTCTTTTTTGGATGCGGATTTTGGTCCGCTTGAAGTCATTTTCAGACTCACTTCTTCAGGGGTGGAAAATCGCAACTCTTCTTGAGTTGAAATTTCCGGATTTTCCTGGATGTCATCTTGTGGAGTTTTCATCTTTTTATTATATCACAAATATAGGCATTATTCACCCTTAAAATCATAAAATGAGCCACTATCTTAAAAAATCAAATTATTTTCTCCAAAGTGTCGGAGATTTTTTTGGTGAGAACTGAGAGGGTGTCTTTTTTGTATGCGGAAACAAAAACAGGAGAGTAAAGAGCGTATTCCTTTTTTAAATCCGAAATAACCGCTTTGGGATTTTGGAGAGCTTCAATTTTTTTATCAGTATCAACCCATCCAAGAAGCTCTGCTGTTTCTTTCCCTGCTGGAAGAATAGTCTTTGAAAGTACACGAGGCGTTTTTTCTTCCTCTTTTTTTGCCTCTATTTCAGCTAACCTCATATGTTCTTCCAATAAATCTATTTTATTAAAAACATAAACTTTTGGCTTATTTTCAAGTCCCAATTGTTTCAATATATCCTCCACAACTTCGATTTTTTTCCGATACAAAGGATCCGCCACGTCTATCACATGTAAAAGCAAATCAGCATCTATCGCTTCCGCCAAAGTAGATTTAAAAGCCTGAATCAAAAATGGAGGAAGTTCCTGAATAAATCCGATTGTATCTGAAAGCAAAACTTCTTTTTGGGTTTCTTCGATATACAGATGGCCTACTTTTGTATCCAGAGTCGCAAAAAGCTCATCGGCTATGTAAACATCTTTTCCGGTGAGAGCATGAAGTAACGAACTTTTTCCAGCATTTGTATATCCCACAAAAGCGGCAGTTTTGAAATATTGGCGTTTGCGTCTTTTGCGATGACCTTCTTTAATCAAATCATAATGTTCGAGCTTATCCATGATAGCTTGTTCTTGTTTGCGCAAATGCCTCTTCATTATTTCTGTATTGGTTTCACCGGGGCCTCCTCTCGTCCCGCGCGCTCCTTCTTGTTGCATAAGTTCACCTCCCATTTTGAAAATCCTAGGTCCCATGTGCCTAATTCTAGCGAGATCGATTTGCAATTTCGCTTCCGTGCTCTGAGCATGTTTGTCGAATATTTTTAAAATCAGATCAACTCTGTCCCATACTTCCATTTTTTCTTTTCGCAAAATTTCTCCAAGTTCAAAAAGCTGACGAGGTTTTACTATGTTGTTGACTATAATAATGTTTGCGCCTTTTGTTTTTCCTTCCTCGATAAGTTCATTTATTTTTCCGCTTCCGATAAAGGTTTTATAATCCGGAATCCCTCTTTTTTGAATGGTTTTGATAACAACTATTCCTCCATAAGTTTTTACTAAA